>CAWUMP010000185.1:0-5105 GCA_963923385.1 uncultured bacterium
CTCTGGTCTCGTGGGCTCGGAGATGTGTATAAGAGACAGAAAGTCCACTGCTATCGAAATTGCTTGACGCAACTTACGCGCTCGTTCGCTATCGCCTCCAACCACCGGGTCTAGCCAATTAAAGCCGGTGTAGATAATGGTGGTCGAGACCGCTGTGCGTAAATCAATGCCTTTGGCTTGCATCTCGGGCGTGAGACTAGCCTCGCCTTCCACACCCACACGTACTGCTTGATCAAAATTATCCGATGAAATACCCGAGGTGTCGTAATACCCCTGCAAGAACTTATTCCAATACGGGATACCTTCTTTTTCTCGACTAAACACCACCCCATCGATAAACGGCATACGTTGACCTGCGTCCTTCAATAAGCCTGCGGCTTGGTCTTGCGCCGTGCCTTCGCTGGGATAGGCTTCACCACGAAAATTTGGATTCCGTTTGAGTACCATACGCGCATTCGGATTGTTCTCGGTCAGCATGTACGGCCCGGTACCCACTGGCCACCAATCTAAATTGAAGTTTTTTTCAGCCATACCCGGTTGATGAAAAAATTTTTCAACCTCCCATGGCACCGGTGCAAAAAACGGCATTGCTAGCCAGTACGGAAATTGCGGATAGCGCCCATGCAGTCGAACGCGAAAACCATAGTCATCAATTTTTTCTACGCCCGCGAGTGCCACATCTCGCAAATCCATCCATGTGCCTGCTTGGCCTTTAGATTGCAACGTCGCCTGTTCGGCTCGAAGTGTTTTGGATAAATCCGATAAGCCAACGATATAGCCCGCCATTAAACCAAACACCGGCGAATGTAAGCGCGGATGGGCCAGTCGTTTGATCTGATAGATGTAATCATCCGCACGCAACTCACGTGTGGATTGTTCGGCTAAATCGTAGGGGGTCGCTAATGCTGCAATCTGTTGGGGACTTAATTGATGATGCAAATAAGACCCACTAGCGTCTTGCGCAAACGCAGGATGCGGTTGATAACGAATACCCGGTTGGATGCGTAATTCATACACGCTGTAGGCAAGCGCTGGACTATCGGCGCCGACGGAACGTCCTTGACGATCGGTATACATCACCTGAGGTATAGCAGCCGCAGTCAAGGCAATCAGCGTGTGCGGACGCTTCAGGTAGTGATACTGCAGCAGTGGTTCATAAATTTGCTGCGTAAAGCGTGCTTCGTCTTCGGTGTATGACTGCACTGGATCTAAATGTTTAGGCCGCTCGGTGAATGCGGCATAAAGCACATTCTCTCCGGAAGCGCTCGCCGGATAGGGGTTATTCCATATCTCACCGCACGCCACGAGCGTCAGTGCAACGCAACATACCAAGAGTGGGCGTAGGTGTAACCGACGCAAAACTGTCTGAAGCACAAGCATGCGTTCAAGTGTAGCCCAATCAGGTCGCGCCGTTATAATTCAGCCATCCAATTACTCGAACGAGTGTGACCTTTATGGGATTTCTTCAAGGTAAACGTATTTTGATCACCGGTTTACTCAGCAACCGCTCGATTGCGTGGGGAATCGCGCAAGCGGCACGGCGCGAAGGCGCCGAGTTGGCACTGACCTATCAAAACGATCGGTTTGCTTCGCGTGCGCAGGATATGGCCAAAGAATTGGGCGCCTCGATCGTGTTGCCCTGCGAAGTCACAGATGATGCGCAAATCAGCGCCCTATTTACTACGTTAAGCACGCATTGGGATGGCTTAGATGGCCTCGTCCATTCGATTGCCTTTGCGCAACGTGAGGCCATCGCTGGAAAATTTCTAGATGGCATTTCTCGTGAGGCGTTTCGTGAGGCGCTAGATATTTCCGCATACAGCTTTCCCGCCCTGGCCAAAGCCGCGCTACCCATGATGCAAGGACGTGCGGGTGCAATGCTCGCACTGACTTATCTTGGTGCAGATCGCGTTTTACCTAACTACAACACCATGGGCTTAGCCAAAGCTGCGCTTGAATCCAGCGTGCGTTACTTAGCTGCCGATTTGGGCCCACAAGGCATACGCGTCAATGCTGTTTCTGCTGGACCAATCAAAACATTAGCTGCCTCTGGGATCGCTGGATTCGGAAAAATTCTCAAGTTTGTTGAATCTAACGCCCCCATTCGCCGCAACGTCACCATCGAAGATGTGGGCAACGCCGCAGCTTTTTTATTATCCGACTTAGCTGCCGGCATCACCTCTGAAGTGGTGTACGTCGATGGCGGTTTTCATAACGTGGTGGCAGGGCTGAGCGAAACAGATCAATGACAACAAAACAGACGCGCGTTGCATCGGACAAAATAAACTCAATGCAAATGCGTGTGCTGCTCGCACTTTGTATTGCACTCAACCTTTGTTTTTCAGCGTTCAGTCACGCACAAGAGTTTCCAACGCGTCCGATTCAACTGATTGTGCCGTTTCCGCCAGGCGGGGTGGCCGATTTAACCGGACGTCCCACCGCTGCCGCACTCGAAAAAATCTTGCGTCAACCGGTGTTGGTGATCAATCGACCGGGTGCTGGCGGCGCCACAGGGACTGCGCAGGTCGCACGTGCTCCCGCCGATGGCTACACCTTGCTGATGGGCTTATCGTCGGTCTCGATTTTTCCTGTCACTGATCGCATCAACGGAAAAACGCCCAGCTACGAAATGCGTGAACTCGCGCCGATTGCTTTAATCTCGGCCGACCCCACTGTGCTTGTGGTCCGTGCAGACAGCAATTACAAAACGCTCAAAGACTTTTTAGATGCCGCTAAAGCGCAACCGGGGCGACTGAACTACGCGTCATCGGGGGTGTATGGCACTTTGCATGTATCGATGGAAATTTTGGCGCATGCAGCAGGCATACAACTCTTTCATGTACCTTACCCTGGCGGTGGACCTGCTGTTGCTGCATTGCTTGGTGGACAAGTCGATGCGCTGGCCTCAGGGCCCTCAGCGGTGATGGGGCAGCTGAAAGCAGGCAAGCTACGCGCGTTAGGCAGCTGGGGAGATAAGCGCTTGCCCGCATTACCTGAGGTTGCCACCTTTCGCGAACAAGGCTTAGATGCAGAATTTTATATTTGGTCTGGTGTATTCGCCCCAAGCGGTACACCAGCCGCCGTGATGCAACGCTTACGTGATGCGCTTCGTTTGGCCGTCCAGGACCCCGAATTTAAAGCCACGATGGCGAAGATTGAAACACCAGTCTCTTATCTTGATGCGCCCGAATTTGCACGCTTTTGGGATCGTGATGCGCGGCGCTTAGCCAACACACTCGAAAAAATCGGTCGCATCGAAGACAAATAATTCGCTGCAACCACGCAGCGCATTTATGGCTGCCGTTTCTCTAAATTTTCTGTGTTGATCACAACCTTTGACTGCGCACGCAGCGCCGCGACATAAGCGTCGTACTGCGCGCCACCGGCTTGTCCATCCAGTCGCGCACGCATGGCTTTTTGTTGCTTCTCATCTTGAGCTTCAGGTGCGATGACTTTATTGATGCGATAAATCACATATCCGCCTTCTGCCTCTGCCCCAACATAAGCAGGCAGCTTGGCCGGATCAGCAGACAAAATAGCCCGTACCGTCTCGGGAGGTAAGTTGCCCGCACCACGACGTGTGAATGCACGACCCGCAGACCATTTGAGTGTGGCATCCGGTTGACCTGCTTGTAGCTTTGCTAATCGCGCGGCACCGTCTGCATGGGCAAGTTTTGCTGCTTGCTGACGACGCAACAACACGTCAATCTCAGCGCTCACTTCTTCAAGCTTGCGTTGTGCCGCAGGGCGGTACTCGATCACACGCGCAGCAACCAGCGTGCTAGGCGCAACCTCGACAGCGTCGGTATTTCGTTTGGCTTGCGTAGCGTCAGTTGAAAATAACGCACGCATCAAATTGGGGTGCGCTAAGGGACCCGCTGCAGGTGTGGCAACTTGACTCATCCAGTCGGTACGCTGAATCGTCAATTTAAAACGATCCGCAACGGGTTTCAGTGAATCGGATTGCTCGTACACCGTATTACTAAAAACTTCTGCAGCTTCAGCAAATTTTTTCATGCCTTTTTGTCGGGTTATTTCTTTTGCTAACTCTGCGCGGACCTCGTCGAGCGCTTTGGTTTTGCCTGCACGAATCGTTGTGACGCGAATGATATGAAAGCCAAATTCAGAGCTGACCACACCAGAAGTTTCTCCTTCACGTAATCCGAAGGCCGCATCTTCAAAACCTTTGACGAGCATTCCACGCGAGAAAAATCCCAAATCGCCACCCTTTTCTGCAGAGCCTGGATCTTTTGAGTGCTGCTTGGCAAGCTCAGCAAAACGATTAGGGGTGCGTTTTAATTCAGCGAGAACTGTCTCAGCTTGTTTACGTGCAGCCGCTTTGCCCTCAGCACTCGCATCAGCAGCGACCGGGATTAAAATATGGCTCGCGCGTCGCTGCTCTTCTTGTCGATACTGCGCAGCACGCGATTCATAGGCGGCTTTAATTTCTGCCTCGGTCGCTGGTTCAAGCGCACCCAACTGATCTGCTGAGAGCAAGACATATTCCGCTTTCACTTGCTCAGGCGACTGAAACTGCTTGAGGTTGGCATCGTAATAGGTCTGAATCATGGCCTGGTCAATACTGACTTGACCAGCCAACGTCTGCCCGGCAATGGCCACCTCTGAAACTTCGCGTTTTTCATTTTCAATCGCAGCCAATCGATCACTCACCGCCCGCGCCTGAATCACACTGCCACCGACAGCACGATTGAGTTGCGACATCGCCAGATCAAAACGCAAACGCGATTCAAATTGCTGCTCCGTCATATTTTGCGAAGCAAGTAAGGCCTTGTACTGATCTTTATTAAATTGGCCATTCACTTGAAAACTGGGTTGGCTGGCGATCAGCTCACGCAGTTGTTCATCATTAATGGTCAGATTTGCGTCGCGCACGGCACCGTTTAACACCTCGCGATTAATCATTCCATCCAGTAATTCCAAGCGGACCGCAGGCGTATCAAACATCGCGGTATCAAAGTTACGTCCAAACACCCCGCGTAGACGATCCATTTGTTGGCGCAGCTCATCATTAAATTCGCGCTGCGTGATTTTTCGTCCGGCCACGTTCGCCACCGTATCTGCACCCCCTGCCGAGCGGGTGTAAG
>CAWUMP010000186.1:0-5104 GCA_963923385.1 uncultured bacterium
TCCTCTCTGGTCTCGTGGGCTCGGAGATGTGTATAAGAGACAGCTCATGATGGCAGAGGCCACCAAAGGAAATTTTCCGCCGGGCACGTAACAACCGACCCGTTCCACCGGAATCATCTTTTGACCCAAGATGATGCCCGGATCCATTTCGGCTTCAAACGACTGCAATGTGTCGAGCTGCTTACGTGCAAACCCAGTGATTTGCTTGAGTGAGTAGCGCAGGTCTTCTTTGAATGTTTCGGGCAGCTCTTTTTCAACTTTGCGAATGGCATCCGGACTGACTCGAAAGGTATCGTTTTGCCATTGATCCAATTCGCGGGCATAGCGGCGCACAGCGACATCGCGTTCGCGTGCGATCGTATCGAGCATCTCGCGGACGGTGGTTTCTAGGCGCGTACGATCTTGTGGCGCAGGTGGTGTGGCTTTTTTGAGGTAGGTTTTTTTCATAACGACTCCTAAACGCCTGCTAAACGACCGATAAATGTAACCGGTTACATTTTAGGCAGTTTTATCGCATGTCCAAGAAGCGACTGTCAATTTGCGATGCACAACCACTTGGTTACCCCGAGGCGCTAGGCATCGCGCAATGCGCTCGTGGGCTTGGCAACGCCTCTGTCAAAACGCTGGCTGCAGCCGAAGACAAGTTGAAACGCGCTGTGTACTCGATGAACCGCGTGCGGTTGGATGGACGTAGTCGGATCAAAGAAGCCGGCGAGAAGCGTTGTATCGAGCGCTAATGAACGTTAATCTTCGTGTTTTCGTGCTCGTTCTTTCCCGAACGAAGCAGTTCAATCAGGAGAGCAATTCATGGTGCGCTTAAACGTCAATGGTAAAACTCACAACGTCGATGTCGATCCAGCAACGCCTTTGCTGTGGGTGATTCGTGAGCAGCTGGGTCTCACCGGTACAAAGTACGGTTGTGGTGTCGCGCAATGCGGTGCCTGTACGGTGCACATGGATGGCGCCGCGCTGCGTTCTTGTGTGATGCCTTGTGCAGCCGCTGCGGGTAAAAAAATTAACACCATTGAGAGCCTTGCCAAAGATGGCAAGCTCACCAAAGTGCAGCAAGCGTGGATTGATCACGAAGTGCCACAGTGTGGATACTGTCAAACCGGCATGATCATGGCAGTGACCGCGTTACTCAAAGAAAAACCAAAACCTACCGATGCCGACATTGATGCGGCAATCACCAATATCTGTCGTTGTGGCACCTTCCAAGAAGTTCGCGCTGCCGTGCATGCTGCGGCCAAGGCCTAAGGAGAATATGCACATGAACGCACGCGTCCCAAATTTATCTCGTCGCCAGTTTGTGATTGGCTCTGCCGCGACCGGCGCAGGGTTGGCGATTGGCTTGGAGTTTTCTTTTGCAATGAACGCCGCACAAGCGGCCGCGCCGGCGGCAGCTGCAGCAGCCGCCGCGCCAGAAATTGGCGCATGGGTGGTGATTCGTCCAGATGACACGGTGTCGGTGCGCGTGGTGCGTTCCGAAATGGGTCAAGGCACGATTACTGGCTTGGCGCAGTTAGTGGCTGAAGAACTTGAATGCGACTGGAGCAAAGTTACGTATGAATACCCCACCCCTGGTGAGAGCGTTAAACGCAAACGGATTTGGGGCGATTTCTCAACTGGTGGTAGCCGCGGCATTCGCACCTCACATGAATACGTGCGCAAAGGTGGTGCAGCCGCTCGCATGATGTTGTTGCAAGCCGCAGCAACGCAGTGGGGCGTGCCAGTGAGCGAGCTCAGCGTTCAAAAGAGCGTAGTCACGCATGCAGCCTCGAAGCGTAAAACCACGTACGGTAAGTTGGCAGAAGCCGCGGCCAAGTTGCCTGTGCCGACCGACATCAAACTCAAAGATCCCAAAGACTGGACCATCATCGGTAAACCACTCAAGCGCTTAGATACGCGCGATAAAGTGAGTGGTAAACAAGTCTATGGCATCGATCTCAAATTGCCTGGTATGTTGATCGCCGCGATCAAACAAAGCCCGGTGTTTGGTGGCAAGGTAAAAAGCTTTGATGCCAGTAAAGCCGCTGCAATGCCTGGCGTTAAAAAAGTCGTGCAAGCCGGTGATAACGCCGTCGCTGTCGTTGCGAGCACATTCTGGCAAGCCAAAGTGGCTGCGGATGCTTTGGTCATCGAATGGGATGAAGGCAGTCACGGCAAAGTGTCTAGCGCGGGTATTGCCAAGGTATTGGAAGAAGGCTTGAGCGCACCACAAGCATTTGTCGGCAATCAAGCTGGTGATATCAAATCGGCCTTGTCTTCGGCAGCGAGCAAATTGGAAGCGGTGTATGCCTATCCGTACCAAAACCACGCGCCGATGGAGCCAATGAACGCCACCGCACGTTACACCGCAGACAAGTGCGAAGTTTGGGTTCCCACGCAAGATGGAGAAGCCTCGTTTGCAGCGACCCTAGCAGCATCGGGTTTACCTGCCGATAAGTGCGAGGTCTACAAAATTAATTTGGGCGGTGGATTTGGTCGACGCGGCGCATTTCAGGACTACACCACGCAAGCTGTGCTGATTGCAAAGCAAATGCCCGGTACACCAGTGAAGTTGATCTGGACCCGCGAAGAAGACATGACCCAAGGTCGTTACCATCCGGTCATGCAATGTAAGTTGGTGGGGGCGTTTGATGCCGATAAAAACCTCACCGGCATCCATATGCGCTTGTCGGGTCAATCGATTCTTGCCGCGGTGCGTCCGCAAATTGTTGAGCAAGAAAAAGGTCGCGATCCGCTCGTGTTTCAAGGGGTCATCGCGGGCGATGGTGAGCATGGGTTTGGTTACACCATGCCAAATTTGTTGATCGATCATGCGATGCGTAACCCACATGTGCCGCCCGGATTTTGGCGTGGGGTCAACATCAACCAAAACGCCATCTTTTTTGAATGCTTCATGGATGAACTTGCCGAAGCTGCAGGAAAAGATTCGGTGGCCTTCCGTCGTCAATTTTTAGGCAAGCATCCACGCAATCTTGCAGTACTCAACGCCGTGGCTGAGCGGATTCAATGGGACAAACCGGCTGCCGCAGGTGTGTTCCGTGGCGTCGCGCAAATGCGTGCGTTTGGTAGCTTTGTTGCGGCGGCGTGTGAGTTGTCTGTGAAAGACGGAAACAAGGTAAAGATCCATCGCATTGTTGCAGCAACCGATCCGGGCTATGCCGTCAATCCAGCACAAATCGAACGTCAAGTATCGGGTTCGTTTGTGTATGGCTTGTCCGCACTGTTTATGCAAGAGTGCACCGTCAAAGACGGACGTATCGAACAAACCAACTTCGATAACTACAACTCAATGCGCATTGCGCAGATGCCAAAAGTAGAGACCATCATCATTCAAGGTGGCGGACCCGTGTGGGGTGGAATTGGTGAACCCACGATCTGTGTGGCAGCGCCTGCGGTGTTGAATGCAATCTACCGCGCAACTGGTAAACGTTTGCGCAGTGTGCCGCTAAAGAATCACGGCTTTACGTTGGTCTAAGATGTGTGGCGCATGGCGAGTGTTGGCGCAGTTGGCCGTACTCGCCATGTGGGTTGCAGGTGGCTCAGCGGTGCATGCGCAACGGTTAGTACCGCGACACCTTCAAACACCACCACCCATCCTCGCGCAGCTTGCGTCCCCAACAGTTGGTCGTCAGCTCAACGCCTCGGATACCAACACAGAGTCGATGTATGCAACTTCGCTGAGTGGTCGCGCGGGCGATGCGTTGCGTGGACGTGCTTTAGTGGCAGATCGTCAGTACAGTTTATGTTTGCTATGCCACAGCGCACCCATTGAAGAGGCGCGCTTTCAAGGTATGTTGGCACCAGATTTAAAGACTGCAGCTGCTGCTTTGAGTGAAGTGCAATTGCGTGCACGCATTGCTGATGCGCGACGCTTTAATCCCGAGACCATCATGCCCGCGTATTACAGTGCAGACGGATTGCAGCGTGTGGCACCTGCGTATGTTGGAAAAACAATTTTCACCGCGCAAGACATCGAGGACGTGGTGGCATGGTTAATGAGTTTGAAATGAAGACACACGTCAATCAAAAACGTCGATCGATGCTGTTGGGCGCAGCCTTGTTGAGTCTGCTGCATCGCTTGCCCGCGCACGCCACGCCGTTGGATGCGGCCACCGCCATGCGCGCGATCAGCGGCACCACGCGCACGCAAGCCGGACGCGTGCGTTTGGATATTCCGCCGCTCGTTGAAAACGGCAACTTGGTAGTCATGCGCGTGAGCGTACAAAGCCCCATGACCGACTCTGATTACGTGAAGGCCGTGCATGTGATTGCTGAGGCCAATCCACTGCCCAATGTGTTTAGTGCGTATCTCGGCCCACGCGCGGGTCGAGCAGAGATGAGCTTTCGTGCGCGCTTGGCCACCACACAGCGGGTCTGGGCCTTAGCGCAGATGAGCGATGGCAGTGTATGGACCGGATATGCGGATGTGTTGGTCACCTTAGCTGCGTGTACGGAGTCGCCATGACAGAACCAGCCCGCACCATAGTGAATGTGCCAGCGCAAGCCAAGCGTGGTGAAGTGATTGAAATTCGCGCAGTGGTGCAGCACGCCATGGAAAGTGGTTATCGCCGCACGGAGTTAGGCGAATTAATTGCGCGCGACATTGTGCGCAGTTTTCGATGCACGTATAACAATGTCGAAGTGTTTCGCGCCGAGTTTCATCCTGCGATGGCGGCCAACCCATTAGTGAGTTTTACAACGCTGGCAACAGAAAGTGGCACCTTGGTGTTTGAGTGGCAAGGCGACCATGGATTTCGCGCTCAAGCCAGCGCCAGCATACGAGTGAGTTAGTTGTTACGTTTTTCTTTGCAGCTTGCTTGGGTGATCGCGCTGAGCGTTTTTTCCGTGTGCGCGCTAGCAGATATCCCGCTCGCTGAACGTCGTTCGGGCGAACACTTTATGCGCGCAGAAACGCGCGCCATGCAAAACGATCCCACCGCCAACCCAGCGACCTTTGCGTTGCTTGAGGGCGAGGCGTTGTGGCAAAAAAAAATCGGCTCGGCTGACAAGTCTTGTTTTGCCTGTCACGGTCAAGCCGAAAAAAACATGCGTGGTGTCGCTGCGCGTTTTCCAACGTTGTCGCAAGGTCGATTGA
>CAWUMP010000187.1:0-5102 GCA_963923385.1 uncultured bacterium
ATCCTCTCTGGTCTCGTGGGCTCGGAGATGTGTATAAGAGACAGAACGTACTTCAGCGGTAAAGATTCGAGGGCGAGGATTTCATCGCGCACAAAATTAGTCACCGGATATTCGGCGGTGGGAATCAAATACAAATCCCGACCTTCAATTTTGAATAGATCGTCCTTAAATTTTGCAAGACTAGACACGCCATTGGCACATTCGCCACTGACCATATACGGCACATACACTTCGGTATAGCCATGTTCAGCGGTGTGCACATCGAGCATAAATTGTGCAATAGCCCGATGCAGACGAGCCACCCCGCCTTGAAGTACGGTAAAACGTGCACCAGCAAGTTTTGCACCGCGCTCAAAATCAATCTGGCCCAAGGCCTCACCCAAATCCACGAGATCGCGGGGCGTAAACTCGAACTGACGCGGTCTGCCCCAACGACGTACCTCAACGTTTTCATCAGCACTTTTACCCGTCGGCACATCGGCCTGAGGCAGGTTGGGAATCACCGACAAAAACGCATGCAGACGCTGTTGCACATCGTCTGCTTTACCTTCGAGCGCGGTGAGTTCTTCGTTCACGGCACTCGACTCAGCGAGTAGCAGCGCCACATCTTCACCCCGCGCTTTCGCTTGGCCGATTTTTTTTGCTTGGTTATTACGTGCCGCCTGTAATTCTTGCGTGCGCCCCTGAAACGTCCGTCGCTCGACCTCGAGCGCTAGAAACGCGTCACGATCAAAAGCAAAGCCGCGCGCAGCAAGCCGGTTGACCACGTCATCGAGTTGGCTACGGAGAAGTTGGATGTCAAGCATGGTGTTTCAATCCATCAAGTGCAGTGCGTTAATTTTTTTCACTTTGCGACGCTGCACGATCTAGCATGCGCAAGTGCTCTAGTTTTTCTCGGATACGAATTTCAAGCCCGCGATCCACCGGCTGATACCAACCTGGGGGTTGCATTCCCTCTGGGAAATAATTCTCACCTGCCGCGTAGCCTTGTGCCTCATCGTGTGCATAACGATATGCAGCACCATAGCCAAGATCTTTCATCAGTCCGGTGGGCGCATTACGTAAATGCAAGGGCACCGGACGGGTGGTGTCCGCCGAAACAAAAGCACGCGCTGAATTATAGGCGGTGTACACGGCATTCGATTTGGCGGCACACGCCAAGTAAATCACCGCTTGCGCCAAGGCGAGTTCGCCTTCGGGGCTGCCAAGACGTTCGTAGGTCTCGCAAGCATCGAGTGTCAGACGCAGCGCACGTGGGTCAGCCAAACCAATGTCCTCGCTTGCCATGCGCACCAAGCGTCGGCCCAAATACAAGGCATCTGCACCACCATCCAACATGCGGACTAACCAATACAACGCTGCATCTGGCGCAGAACCACGCACAGCTTTATGTAGCGCCGAAATTTGATCGTAGAACTGCTCACCGCCAGCATCAAAACGTCGCAAATTTTTAGCCAGCGTACGCCCCACAAATGCGGCATCCACTTCAACGCGTTTGGCCGCCTGTGCCGCGGTTGCTAACACGGCCAATGCATTGAGTAAGCGTCGCGCATCACCATCGGCAAATCCGATGAGCCGATCGCGTGCTTGCGATGTCATCGGTACGGTCGGCAGCACGCGCGCCAAACCACGATCGAGCAACACATTTAAATCCTGCACACTTAATGGCTCAAGGACATACACCCCAGCCCGTGACAGCAACGCGCTATTCACTTCAAAAGAAGGATTTTCAGTCGTCGCGCCAATTAATGTGATGAGACCTTGTTCAACGAAAGGCAAAAACGCATCCTGCTGGGACTTGTTAAATCGATGCACTTCATCGACAAATAAAATCGTGTGTCGTCCATGCACTTGCAGTGTATGCTGCGCCGTTTGCATGGCCTCACGGATTTCTTTCACACCAGAAAACACCGCCGACAACGCCAAAAACTCTGCATCAAACGCATCCGCCATCAGACGAGCAATGGTCGTTTTACCCACACCAGGCGGACCCCAAAGGATCATCGAATGCGGTTGACGCGATTCAAACGCCAAGCGCAGCGGCTGCCCCGGTCCGAGTAAATGTGTTTGTCCAACCACATCCTCAATCGATGCGGGTCGCAGCAACTCTGCTAACGGGGCTGACGGGACAGTGTGCGCAAACAAATCAACCATCACGGCGTGCCCAACACATCCGCACCCTTGGGCGGTGCAAAACGAAAACTTGAAGACTCCACCTTGGGATTGCGTTGCAAACCAAGAAAACGTAAGCGCGTGGTTTGTCCGAAATGATCCATCAATTCCATCGCTTCTAGACCGGTTGCCGAGAACCCCATGCGAATCAACTCAAACCCGGATTCGCGATCACGCGGCGTGGCTTCGAGCCATTCCAATCCGTCACGCAGCGGGGCGTCGGCAAACACAAAACTGCGTTCAAGGTCTGCGTTACCAGCGAGTAGCGCCGCTGGCGTGTTACCTAATGCCCGCGACATCCGTCGTACCGTGACTTGATTGAGATCTTCATCGTAGGTCCAGACGCGCTCACCATCACCGACGATGAGTTGTGCATAGGGTTTGGCGTAACTCCAGCGAAAACGACTCGGCCGTAGCAACGTAAAGTAACCCGTCGCACTTTGTACTAATTTGCCATTACGATCGTGTACCTTTTGCTCAAAATCGGCACGCACAGATTGTGTCGATTCAACAAAAGCACGAAATCGCGACAGCGCTTCAGCCTGCGCTTGACTGGTCATCACAAGCACACTGAGCAGGAACACACGCGCCATACTGCGCCGTGGCAATCGATTCACTAATGGCAAAATAAACACCATCCGTCGATCACTCTGGCTTGGCTGGCACCAGCACTTCACGATTGCCATTCGATTGCATGCTTGAGACCATCCCAGCACGCTCCATCTCTTCGATCAGCCGTGCGGCGCGGTTATAGCCGATACGTAAATGACGTTGCACCAGTGAAATGGATGGTCGACGTGTTCGTAACACGATCTCCACCGCTTGATCGTAGAGTGCATCTTTCTCGCCACCGCCCTCACCTTCAAGCCCGGTGAATCCTGGCGTTGTTTCGTCTGGCTCAAGCACACCAGATAAGTACTCGGGCTTGGCCAGATTTTTTAAGTAATCCACCACAGCATGTACTTCGTGATCAGCGACAAACGCCCCATGCACACGTTGCGGTAATCCGGTGCCCGAGGGTAGATACAACATATCGCCTTGCCCTAACAAGGCCTCGGCACCGCTTTGATCGAGAATCGTGCGCGAATCAATCTTACTTGCCACTTGAAAACCCACGCGGGTTGGAATGTTGGCCTTAATGAGTCCTGTGATCACGTCCACAGACGGCCGTTGCGTAGCAAGAATTAAATGGATTCCGGCAGCGCGGGCTTTTTGCGCTAAGCGCGCGATCAGTTCTTCAACTTTTTTGCCTGCCACCATCATCAGATCAGCAAGCTCATCAATCACCACCACGATGTGTGGCAACACGGTGAGTGGTTGCGGATCACCTGATTCGATGGTGGCTGGATCTTCAATCACACGACCATGTTTTTCTGCGTCTTGTAGTTTGCTGTTATAACCAGCAAGATTTCGTACACCCACCCAAGACATGAGTTTGTAACGTCGCTCCATTTCACCGACACACCAATTCAATGCATGTGCAGCTTGCTTCATGTCCACCACCACCGGCGCTAACAGGTGCGGGATATCTTGATACACCGAGAGCTCAAGCATCTTTGGATCAACAAGAATCAAACGGACGTGCTTGGCCTCGGCTTTGTAAAGTAGCGACAAGATCATTGCATTGATCGCCACCGATTTACCTGAACCCGTCGTTCCTGCTACCAACACATGCGGCATCTTGGCTAAGTCAGCGACCACTGGGTTTCCGGCAATATCTTTACCCATGGCGAGGGTGAGCGGTGAAGACATATCGTGGTACGCGCTCGAACCAAGAATCTCGGAGAGCCGCACGGTCTGTCGATGCGGGTTAGGAATTTCTAATCCCATGCAAGATTTGCCCGGGATGGTTTCGACCACACGAATCGACACAACAGACAATGCGCGCGCCAGATCTTTCACTAGATTCATGATCTGGCTGCCTTTCACGCCAACGGCAGGCTCAATTTCGTAGCGCGTGATCACTGGCCCGGGGTAGGCAGCCAACACTTGCACCGTCACACCAAAATCTGAGAGCTTCTTTTCAATCAAACGCGAAGTAAATTCGAGCGTTTCAGCACTCACCGTTTCGATATTCACTGCCGGTTCATCGAGCAGCTTTAGCGGCGGCAACGGCGTATCTGGCAAATGATCAAATAAAGGCGCTTGTTTTTCTTTTTGGGCACGTTCAGATTTTTTGATCTCCACGACTGGTGGCGCGATCACCAGAGGTGCGACGTGCGCCTCCTCGCGACGGCGTTCGGTTTTCACCACCAACGCACGTTCTTCGCGCGCCACTTCCCCCACTAGACGGTCTTGTCGTGTCGCTAAAATTTCATTGATACGTCTCCATACCGCTTCAATCATCCGCCCGCACAATTCGGCAACCGTGATCCACGACACGCCGGTAAATAAGCTCAACCCGACTGCAGCCGTACAAATAAGGAGCAAGGTTGCGCCCGTAAATCCAAGCGCGAGGTACAACGACGTGGCCAAGACATCGCCCAACAATCCCCCGGGGGCTAAGGGCAGTTGTGCCTGCAGCGTGTGTAAGCGCAGCGCTTCGATCGTGGCGCTTGAGGTAATCAGAATCAAAAACCCGATCAGCGCAACAATCAGTGGTCGACGATCGATCAGTGGGGTGCCATCTAAACGCCGGTAGCCCCAGACCACCACGTACAAAAACAGCATCGACCACCAATACGCCGAGACACCAAACAAGTACAACAACAAATCAGCCAGCCAAGCCCCAAAGTGGCCACCCGCATTACGCACCGTCGCTGCAGTGGCACTGTGTGACCAACCCGGGTCAGCCCGATCGAATGTAAACAACACCAACAATACGTACATCGACACCGCGACCAACAACAACCAGCGTGCCTCTCGCAATAGGCTAGCTAGTTTTGCAGGTAGCGGAGCCGCTTTAGAAGCGGCAGTAGGGGCCTTGTTGG
>CAWUMP010000188.1:0-5086 GCA_963923385.1 uncultured bacterium
GTAAGGGGACGAGCAACGCAAAAATAAATTCGCCGGGCTCCACCCAGTGGCCGGCTTCGAGCGGCAGCGACTCTGCGGCCCGTCCCCATAACACCGTGGGCGCTCCCGAGGCCGGTAAGGCGTTGGCGTATCCGCGATAGGCGGCTTGCAAGGATTGCGCGCGCACCGGCCCAAGATGGATCCAGCGTGCGGCAATCGGCATGATTTATTTTTTCTGTAGAAAAAAAGTGGATTCTTTTCCGGAATCCGATTGCGAGAGCAAGACGTGACCGGTTTGACGCGCAAACATTTCAAAATCACGCGGCGCGCCAGGATCGGTGGTTTGCACCTTTAATACTTGGCCACTGGTCAGATCCGCTAGCTTTTTTTTCGTGCGCAAAATCGGCAATGGGCAATTCAACCCACGCGCATCGATTTCATCGTCAAATTCCATTGATCAGCCTATTCGTTGGTCAGATTCATTGATGCGTGATTCGGGGAAATCGACACGATCACCTTAGAATGAATTTTAGCCTGTGTTGGCTAAACCCGCGTCGCTCCATGATAAAGCTGCACAGTGTGTCGCGCTTGTGCAAAAAATAGCCAGCGCTCTGCTAACAAACCAAGCAAGCAACTGCAGGCCGCCGTCAACGCCGCCTGCGGAAACCACACCATTAACCAAGCGGGGAGCAACAGACCGGCCAGCCAAAACATCACCGTCAAGGTTTGCACATGCGCGCGTGCCATCCTAAAAATAAATTCATCGGTTAAGAAAGTACGGTGTGTGTGTCCCGCATCGAGCAATTTAATTTGTGCCGCAGACTGTAACCCGAGTGCATCTTGTACCGTCGAACCATCCATGCGAGCCGCACGCATCCAATACGCAAGCTTACAAAGCGCAGTGCTCGCTAATGCCAACAAGGTGACAAAGACCAAGCCAGTCTGCGCAGACGCACCCTCTAACTGCGTCAGCCAAACCGTCAGTAATCCACCCGAAGCTAACGCTGCGCTGAGATACACCAACGGGGTGAGTGGTGTATGCCACTGCCGTATCGGCTTCAAGCTCGCGTAAATCATGGCAGTGCTAAAAATAAGGAGTAGCGCAAGCACCGCCAACACAGTACCTAAGGCAGCATGCACCGACTGAGACAATAGACCAGGCCAAGTCCACAACGCAGCCAGCGGCAACACCAAGACCGCGAGCACCGCTTCACGCGATAGCCACGACGTACGCACCCGGATAAACGCGCGCCAAGCGCGTTGCGGGCTCGCCAAATGTAAGGTCGATGCACACAACCCGGCCACCACCAACACGATGGCGCAAGCACCGCCAATACGTTGCTGCTGCGTGGACCAATGCACTGCGCTCAAGCTTGAGAGTAATGTCATCAGCACCATCAAACCCAAGCCAGCACCAGAGCTAACGGTAAAAAAAACAATCGAGATTGCAGGCCGCATGATTAACGCTCAATCATTTTATTGATCCAGCCACTCACCTTGTGCATTAGGCTAGCGCTGTCAGGTGTAGTCATGGCAGAAACTTTAGGTGCATTGCGCGGCGGTAAATAACGGTTCACCGGTTGGTAACCCAGCGCAGGCAACATGGTCACCCCACCACGCTCGGCAACCAATTGCGACACCAGCGATTGCGGATCATCAAAATCACCAAAATGGCGCGCATGTGCAGGACACGCCAACACACACGCCGGTTGACGGTCTTGCGGCGGTAACAAGGTGTCGTCGATGCGATCCGCACACAGCGTGCATTTTTTTACTGTGCCCGAGGCCGTATCAAGTTCACGTGCACCATACGGGCAAGCCCAGGTGCACAAATTACAGCCCATGCACTGATCTTGATTCACCAACACGATGCCATCTTCACGCTTATACGACGCACCTGTTGGGCACACCGTCACGCAATCGGCCTCTTCGCAATGCATGCACGACATCGGCACGTTGACCGTTTTATTTTCTGGATATACACCCGTTTCGTAATGACGCACTCGGTTAAACCACACGCCCGAGGGCGCCGCACCGTACGGTTCGTAGTCGGCAAGCGGTCCAGATAACGCCGAATCACCGTTCCATTCTTTGCATGCGACCGCACAGGCATGACAACCCACGCACGTATCTAAATCGATCACCAATCCCCGTTTCATGCGTCACCTCCTGGCTGACCGTAGCGCAACACGCGCGGTCGCTCTGCCGTGTCGTCTGGTAAACGTTGTATCGGCGTAAACGTCGGCCAAACTCCGCTTTCATCGGCGCGGGTAATGCGTACGCGTAAATCAAACCAAGCGGCTTGCCCCGTAATTGGGTCCGAGTTCGTCATTCGCCGCTCACCCACACGCGGTGGCAAGCTCTCAGAAATGAGATGGTTTAATAAAAAGCCATGCGTTGCTTCGCTGGCTTGTTGATCCAATCCCCAAGCACCGGCCTGTTTACCGATCGCGTTCCAAGTCCACACGGTGCCAGACTCAACGCCTTCCATGGTTTTGAGTTGGCAGCGTACTTTACTGTGATGTGATTCGACCCAGACCCAGTCAAAATCTTTGAGTCCCAATTGCGCAGCCATCGCGGTGTTCATATACAAAAAATTTTGCGCCAAGATTTGCCGCAGCCACGCATTTTGCGAATCCCATGCGTGATACATCACCATCGGTCGTTGCGTGATTGCAGAAAACGGAAACGCTTGCTCAAGTCGTGGTGCTGTTGGTGATGCGCTCTGTGCAGGTGCCGACGCACCAATCGGTGGATACCACGTGGGCAAAGGATCAAAGTATTGCGTTAACCGCGCTTGATCTTCAGGCGCAGTAGGACACGGACCGTCATATAAGCCTTGGCCTGCTAAACGAAATTTCTGTAACGGCTCGGACCAAATCTGCATGATCAGTGGTTCAACTTTTCCGATAAATCCAGCTTCAACTGCAGCCTGCTGATAATCACGATTTACAAAGCGCATGTATTTTTGGTTATCGGCCCAATGATGCGTAAAAAACGCTTCGTTTTCGATGTACGCCTCCCATTGCTTTGGATTGGGTGCGCCACGTAACGGTAAGGTGCCCTCTTTGCCACGCCAGCCGGCTAAAAAACCAATGCCAGGTGCGCGCTCGTAATTCACAATAAAGTCCGGATATCCAGTGTATTTTGGCGCACCCTCTGGCGTTACAAACGCCGGAAACTTTAAGCGTCCAGCCAAGTCCACCAACACCTCTTGAAATGCACGCACATCACGATCTGGCTGCAAGATCGGATGACGAATTGCATCGGCGACCGCATCGGGTTCTGAAATCGGACGATCAAGCAACGAGATCGCATCAAAGCGCTCAAGGTACGTGGTATCGGGCAACACCAAATCGGCAAAGTTTACGGTCTCTGAATGAAACGCATCCGACACCACAATAAATGGAATTTTGTACTCGCCATCGTCACGCTTTTCACGCAGCATATCTTGCACAGCAGCGGTGTTCATCGATGAGTTCCAGGCCATATTGGCCATAAACAGCATCAACGTATCGATTGGATAGGGATCACCAGCGACTGCGTTGGCAATCACCATATGCATCACGCCGTGCGCCGCGAGTGGCGACTCCCACGAATACGCTTTATCAATGCGCAACGGACGACCTTGTGCATCGATCGCCAAATCTTCTGGGCGCATCGGAAAGCCCAACGGAGTACGGCCCAAAGGCGTATTCACTGCATTCATCACCGATGCATCATTCTCAGGGAGTTGCGCAGGCGGAATGGGTTTCGGAAACGGCGCACGCGAGCGAAAATTTCCGGGACCTTCTAGCGCGCCCAATAACATCTGAATCAGATGCAGTGCACGACACGATTGGAACCCGTTGGTGTGGGCTGACACACCACGCATGGCATACATCGCCACAGGTCGGCCCACCACATGATCGTGCTGACGACCATACACATCCGTCCAAGCAATCGGTAAGGTAATGGTTTCTTGAAATGCCACATGTGCCATTTCGCGCGCAATACGCTCAATCGTGGCTGCAGGCACACCACATTCGGCGGCAACTTGTGCCGGTGCATAACGATCATCCAGATAACGCTCGGCCGCCAAACTCATCACCGTGCGTATGGTTCTTCCATCTGGCGCGGTGTAGGTGCCAAACAACGCAGGGGCTACGCCCACATCCAATCCGCTGGCAAGCGCATTGGTTTTTTGATCCCACACGTAGGGCCGCCCTGCAGCATCACGCAAAAACAATCCATCGCCGGCTTGGCCTGGCGTTTGCACAACCAACCACGGTGCGTTGGTGTAACGCACTAAAAATTCCCAATCAAACAGTTCGTTCTTTAAAAGTACATGCACCATCGATAGTGCGAATAATCCATCGGTGCCTGGACGTACCGGTAACCATTCATCCGCAATCGCCGAATAACCGGTACGTACCGGATTGACTGAGACAAATTTCGCGCCATTACGCTTGAGCTTATCCAAGCCAATTTTGATCGGATTAGACGCATGGTCTTCGGCCACGCCCCAGAGTAGAAAATATTTTGCGCGATCCCAATCGGGCGCACCAAATTCCCAAAATGAATAGCCAATCGAATACAAGCCAGCCGCAGCCATGTTCACAGAACAAAAACCCCCATGCGCAGACCAGTTTGGCGTACCAAACTGTTGTGCCCACAAACCGGTGAGCGCTTGCATCTGATCGCGGCCTGTAAAAAATGCGAGCTTCTTGGGATCGGTGGCACGCAAATGCGCCAAGCGTTGCGTCAGCACATCGAGCGCTTCATCCCAACTGATCGCTTCAAACTCACCGGCACCACGCTCGGTGCCAGGCTTGCGGCGTAGCGGTTGCTTCAGTTTGGCTGGCGAGTACTGCTTCATGATGCCGGCCGATCCTTTAGCACACAGCACGCCTTGATTCACCGGATGATTGGGGTTGCCCTGAATAAAGCGTACGCGCCCTTCTTTGAGCGTGACTTGAATGCCGCAGCGGCAAGCGCACATATAGCAAGTGGTGTGCTTGACTTCGTGCGTCGAGGCACGGGGGGGAATAACAGCAGCTGGGGGCAGGGACATGGGATCAGCAATCAAAGAAGGAACGACGTTGGGGCGCGGGGACGCAATACAAAC
>CAWUMP010000189.1:0-5072 GCA_963923385.1 uncultured bacterium
GACAGCTCCCATGGCACGCGGTGATTCAATCGCCCATGGCCCGATGCGCAGCGCCGGCACACCACTCATGCCAGTATGACCACCGAGCATCTCTAAATTGCCAAATAAAAAATAAAGGCTCAGGCCCCACGCGATCGTACCCAGTGGCAAGAAGTGCCCAGATAAACGTAAGGTCACCGCACCCAACACTCCGGCAACTGCGGCTGTAATCAAACAACCCAGCAGCAAACCTAGCCAAGGTAAGGCCGGATGTAACGCCGTGAATCCAAGCATCTGCGCCCCCGCCGTGCCTAACCACGCTGTGGCGTACGCGCCGAGCCCAACAAATGCAGCCTGTCCAAATGAGGTCATGCCTGCGACGCCTGTCATCATCACCAAGCCAAGTGCAACGATTGCATACAGCCCAATATTTGAAGCAAGCGATACATGAAAATCAGGCAAGACGAGATAGCCCGCAATCAACAGCAGCGCAAATAAGCGTACCCCCCAACGCGCGCTCATTCGTCTTCTTCCACATGGTGGGTACGCACCGAGCGCCACCACAGCACCGGAATAATCAGCGTAAAGACAATGACCTCTTTAAATGCACTCGCCCAAAACGAGGCATACGCTTCAAGTAAGCCCACTAACAACGCGCCGGCGACCGCAAGTGGATAACTGACCAGCGCGCCCAGAATCGCCGCAACAAAACCCTTCAAGCCAATTAAAAAGCCTGTGTCGTAATACACGGTTGTCAGAGGCGCAATCAATAAACCGGATACCGCACCAATCAGCGCAGCCATTGCAAAGCTTAAGTCGCCCGCTAAACCCGTAGGAATGCCCATTAAACGCGCGCCCGTGCGATTCATGGCAGTGGCGCGTAACGCTTTGCCCAACATGGTGCGACCGAAAAAGAAATACATCAGCCACATCAATACACTCGCCACACCAACCACAACCAACGATTGTCCATTGAACGGTAGATCTGCAAAGGTAAAGCGCGCATCAGAAAAAGCCGGTGTACGCGAACCCTCCGCACCAAAAAACCACAACCCCAAGCCCATCAACACGCCATGCAAAGCCACCGACACGATCAACAACACCAACACCGATGCATCGGCAATCGGCCGAAATGCCAAGCGCCACAATAAGGGTCCCAAGGGGGTGCAGACCAGTAAGGTGAGCGCCACCTGTGCAGGCAAACTCGTCGGCCGAGCAAACATCGTCCAAGCGCAAGCGCTGATCGGAAGTAGCATCGACCAGAGCAACGTGTTGCGCCAAGAAATTTGATCACCATTCAAGGCACGACGTAAGTCGACGCCAATGGCTAACACGCCCATCGCTAAGGCCAACCAAATGGTCGGCGGAAATTTGCCTAACTGCAGCGCTGCGAGCGTGAGCGCACCGAAGGCGACTAACTCACCTTGCGGTACAAAAATTACGCGCGTGACGGAAAACACCAACACCAACGACAACGCTAACAGCGCATAAATTGCGCCGTTAACGATGCCATCTTGTGCCAACAATAAAGCGATCTGTGCGTCCACAACGGGGGCTTGCGTGAGCGCGAAGAATTAAGTCGACCGCGTGCGTTGCAGATTAGTCGCCAATGTATTTCCAAGTGCCATTGGAGATGGTCACCATCACGCGACCGCGTTGATCTAATCCATTGTGATCGCCGGCGGTCATGTTAAAGATGCCATGCGCGCCAGGGGCATTTTTCACGCCCTCCAGTGCATCACGCAAGGCACCACGAAACGCGGGCGTACCGGGTTGCGCTTTTTTTAACGCTTCACTCACCGCACGTTGCATCAACACACCGGCATCCCACGCATGTCCACCAAACGTTGAGACCGAACCTTTTCCGAATTTGGTTTCGTAGGCGTTCACATAATCCAGCGCACTTTTACGCACGGGATGATTGGCGGGCAATTGCGCAGCCACCAACATGGGTCCTGCGGGCAGCACGGTGTCTTCGACGTCTTTCCCACCGACACGCAAGAAATCATTGTTGGCGACACCGTGCGTTTGATACACCTTACCGGTGTAGCCACGTTCTTTGAGGGCTTTTTGCGGTAGCGCCGCGGGTGTGCCCGAACCAGCAACCAAAATGGCATCTGGGCGTGCGCTCACCAACTTAAGCACCTGCCCCGTCACCGAGGTATCGGTTCGGTTATAGCGCTCCACACCAACGACTTGAATGCCCTTCAAACCGGCGGCCTTTTGAAACTCTTGTAACCAGCCTTCGCCGTAGGCATCGGCAAAACCAATAAAGGCCACGCTCTTTACACCCACAGCAGACATGTGCTGCGCGATCGCTAACGCCATCATGATGTCGTTTTGCGGTGTTTTAAATACCCAGCGTTTTTTTGCATCGACTGGCTCAACAATGCGTGCCGATGCAGCCATCGATATCATGGGCGTTTGGCTTTCAGCAGCCAAATCAATCATCGCCAATGAATTGGGCGTGATCGTCGAGCCAAGAATCACATCAACTTTATGCTCGGTGATCAGCTTGCGTGTGTTGGTGACTGCCGTGGTGGTGTCAGAGGCATCATCGAGCACGATGTAATTCACCTTCTGGCCACCAATCAGTTTGGGCATCAGCTCGATGGTGTTTTTTTCAGGAATACCCAGCGACGCGGCAGGCCCTGTCGCTGACACAGTGACCCCCACCGTAATATCAGCGTATACGCTCACACAGGCCAGGGCCAGTGCGGTTGCTATGAGAGTTTTGGACCACTTCATTGTTGTCTCCTTGGTTTAGTTATTCATCAATACCACGCGCGCAGAACGACGCTCACGTTGCTTGGGCTGCGCAGCCTGTGCAACAACGGCTTGTAAGCCGCCAAAAAACAATTCACTGACGATCGGCGCCATCTGTGCATGCGTAATTGCACCATCCGGTCGCAGCCAAGTAAACATCCAGTTAATCATGCCAAACAGCAGCATGGTCACGGCCTTGTGTAATCCGGCTTTTGCTAAGTCGGGTCGCAACTGTGCCACGGTATCGGCAAATGCGTCTACTACGCGTCGCTGTCCAGCCACCACTTTGGCCCGATCAGTGCTCGAGAGAAACTTCATGTCTTCGGTCAGTACGCGATGTGCATGCCGTGCGTTGGCATATTCAGCGACAAAGTGCAGGATCAATTGCTGCAGGCGCACTTGCGGATCGTGCGGCTCAGCCAGCACGCGTTGCACTAGCGCCTCGAGCCGCTCTACGTGGGTCAGCGCAATTTGCGCTAGTAACGCAGACTTATCGCGCACGTAGTGATACAGCGTGGCTTTGCTCATGCCACACGCACTGGCGACCGCATTCATGCTGGTATCGCTAAAGCCGCGCGAGGCAAATAGCGCTGCGGCTTGCGTCAAGATCGCTTCACGCTGATCCAAAAAAGCGGCCGTGTGTTGTCGCGACATGATCGAGCGCTCAATCAACGTTCATCATAAGACAACACCACACGCGCGCTGATGGGCTGTGCTTGGCAGGCCAGCACAAAGCCAGCGGCAACCTCGGCATCACTTAATGCAAAGTTACGCGTCATGCGCATTTCGCCTTCGATCACTTTGGCGCGACAAGTTCCGCACACACCCGAAGTGCATGAAAACGGCACATCTAATCCGGCTGCCGAGGCGCAATCCAGCACGCTCGCTTGCTCAGCAGAGTAATCCAACACATGACGCATCCCGTCACGCACCAACACCACTTGTGCTGCGTTCACCGCGTGCGGCTGCGTATCGTGTCGCGAGAGTTTTTCACGCTGCGCAGACACAGAAGTTGGTGCGACCCCAAAGCGCTCGATATGAATCCGTTCTTGAGCCACACCAGCCTCACGTAACGCCCACTCTGCTTCGTCGTTCATCTGGTAGGGGCCGCATACATACACGGCATCGATCGAATCAGCCGGTACCACCGAGGCAAGAAATGCGGCGATTTTTTCGCGATTCAATACCCCACTACTGAGGTCCACATCGGTCGGTTCATCAGAAAATACATAGTGCAACGCCAAGCGCTGCAAGTACTGATTTTTTAAATCCTCGAGCGCTTCTTTAAACATGGTCGAGCGCAACTGACGATTACCGTAAATCAGCGTGCAACGACTAAGCGGTTCACGCGCCAACACAGTACGCAGAATCGAGAGCACAGGCGTGATTCCACTGCCGCCAGCAATTCCCACATGGTGGCGCGATTGTGTCGGCTCAAGTGGTGCGTAAAAACGTCCCTGCGGTGGCATCACCTGTAAGGTGTCACCCACGCGTAGCGACTGATTCATCCAGGTTGAAAACACTCCGCCAGGCACATGCCGTACGCCCACACGCAACTTACCCTCATCCACCCCCGCGCAAATCGAATAAGAGCGACGTAAATCTTGACCATCGATGGTCTGACGAAGCGTGAGGTATTGACCTTGAATAAATGCAAAGGTCTCGCGCAAGTTCTCAGGAACATCCAAGGTCACCACCACCGCTTCGCTGGTTTCTGGCGAAATGGATTGCACACGTAATGCGTGAAATGAAGTACGTGACATATTGGAAGCAGATGTAGGCATCGTCAACGAATTAAAACGGCTTAAAGTATTCAAATGGTTCGCGACACGCTAAGCACCGATACAAGGCCTTGCATGCCGTCGAACCAAAGGTCGATAAGCGTTCTGTTTGAGCGCTATCGCAACGCGGACAAGCCACCGCTTCGAGACGAACCCGCTGCTGCCACACCATCGGATGTATCGACACATTGGCTGACGTGGAAACTGGTGCCGAGGCACAAGCGACAGGCGGTGCAATTCCATAACGACGCAGTTTTTCGCGACCCGCTGCGCTGATCCAATCGGTGGTCCATGCGGGCGCGCGTTGCAGACAGACTTCAACGTGCGAAAAACCCGCATCACACAACGCATCGCGCACAGCTGCTTCAATCACTTCGGTGGCAGGACAACCTGAATACGTCGGCGTCAAGGTCACGCGTAACTGCGTAGGCGAAAGTTCTTCGACGTGACGCACAATTCCTAAATCACACACCGAGACTGCAGGCACCTCAGGGTCAAGTACCGTATGCAATGCAGCCCATGCGCGCGTGAGCGCCTCTGTCATCA
>CAWUMP010000190.1:0-5052 GCA_963923385.1 uncultured bacterium
TGGCGCCAGAGCGCAAAGAAAACGTGTTGGGTTTGGTGGAAGTGCGTCAAGTCTTCCGTATTTCAAAAGTGGGAACGGTGGCTGGATGTTACGTGCTTGAGGGTCAAGTCAAACGTGGCGCACAAGTACGAATCTTGCGCGATAACGTGGTGATTCATACTGGCGAACTCGACTCGCTGAAGCGCTTTAAAGACGATGTGCGCGAAGTCAAATCAGGCTTTGAGTGCGGTACTTCAGTGAAAAACTTCAATGATCTAAAAGAAGGCGATCACCTCGAGGTGTTTGAAGTTCTGGAGGTTGCGCGTAGCTTGTAAAGTGAGCGACGCGCAAAACCACGATGGCTCGGGCGAACGGACGCGCACAAAAAGTCGGCGATCAAATTCAGCGCGAATTGTCGGACATTATTTTTCGTGAGTTGCGTGATCCGCGTGTTGGGTTTATCACGCTCACGGGTGTTGAAATGTCTCCAGACTGCTCACACGCGAGCGTATTTTTTACGTGTCTCGAGACTGCGCGGGTCGAACCTGCGCTGGTGGGTTTACAGCGCGCCGCCGGTTTTTTGCGCACGCAACTTGGTCGTCGCATGCGTTTGTTTACGACGCCGCAACTGCACTTCAAATACGATGCTTCGGTTGAGCGCGGCGATCGGCTGTCACGCTTAATCGACGCGGCGAACGCTGAGCACTTGAAGGATTGAACGCGCCGTCGCGTCGTGCGGTGAGCGGCATCTTGCTGCTCGATAAGCCACTCGGGATTTCATCGAATCACGCGCTACAAGCAGCGCGACGTTTATACAACGCTGCGCGTGCTGGCCATGCCGGAACACTGGACCCATTGGCCTCGGGATTACTGCCGATTTTGTTTGGCGATGCCACCCGATATTCTGATTATTTGCTCGGTGCGGATAAAACCTATCACGCACATTTGCAGCTTGGGGTCACCACGACGACGGGTGATGCAGAGGGTGAAGTCGTCTCGCAGCATGCTGTGCATTGCACAGAAGAAGAAATTGATGCCGTATTGGCCCCCATGATTGGCGAGCAACAGCAAATTCCACCCATGCATTCGGCCATCAAAGTCAGCGGTCGTCCGTTGTATCAGCTGGCTCGTCAAGGTGAAGTGATCGAGCGTGCACCGCGGCGCATTCACCTCTATGTGGTTCGCCGATTGGGACCGATCGTGGATGGGCGGGTCTGGATAGAAATTGGCTGCAGCAAAGGCACCTATGTGCGCACTGTGGCCGAGGAGATTGGTCGTGCCTTGGGATGTGGCGCGCATTTGGCTGGATTACGCCGGACGCACACCGGAAAATTGCGCATTGAAGACGCGCTGGATCTCGCGGCGCTCGGTGCCTTGGATGTCGCAGCCCGTGACGCACGCTTAATCTCGGCGGATCGTGTGCTGGAAGCGTTTCCCGCCCTGATGCTTTCCAAGGCGGTGGGGCGGCGTGTTCTGCAAGGACAAACCCCCAGTGCCCCGCCTGGGGTCAGCGATGGCGTGGTTCGCGCTTATGCTGAGGGGCTGTTTTTAGGCCTGGTTCGTGTCGCGCGAGGTGGGTTGTGGCCGGAGCGCTTAATGCCAGATACTGTTTTTGCGCCCCAAGCTGCTGATAACGCAACAGAAACCTTGCCCGCGACGGGAAAAACAGGTTAAAATCTCGGTTTACGCAAGGAGAAAACATGGCTTTGCAGATGGCGCAAAAAGCGCAAGTCGTGAAACAGTTTCAGCGCGCCGGTAATGACACCGGCTCATCCGAAGTTCAGGTGGCGCTTTTGACAGAGCGCATCAATGGCTTGACTGAGCATTTCAAAACCCACGCGAAAGATTTTCATTCGCGCCGTGGTCTGCTCAAGATGGTGAGTCAGCGCCGCAAGTTGCTCGATTACCTAAAGCACACGGACGTTGATAAATACCGCTCGGTCATCGAGCGCCTCGGTCTGCGCAAGTAACCAGGTTGGATTACATCGGAAACGCTCATCAGTTTGGTGGGCGTTTTTGTTTTCAGCACCAGCATTTGTTTTGGTTGAACGTTGTGGCGTCGTCAGATGACGCGCTGCTCATGATCTGCTATTGAAGGAATCTGCTTTGAATCCTATTAAGAAAACGTTTGCATTCGGCTCACATCAAGTGACGTTTGAAACCGGCGAGATTGCTCGTCAGGCCCATGGTGCGGTGATGTGTACCGTGGATGATACGGTGGTACTCGCCACGGTCGTTGCCGCTAAAGATGCTAAGCCAGGGCAGGATTTTTTCCCGCTCACGGTGGATTACGTCGAGAAAACCTACGCCGCAGGAAAAATTCCTGGTGGATTTTTTAAGCGCGAGGGTCGTCCTTCAGAAAAAGAAACCTTAACGAGTCGTTTGATTGACCGCCCGATTCGCCCCCTGTTTCCTGAGGGCTTTTTAAACGAAGTGCAAGTCGTTGCAACCGTGATGTCTTGCAACCCGGAAGTGGACCCCGATATTCCTGCCATGTTGGCGGTGTCGGCTGCGTTGACCGTCTCTGGCATCCCTTTTAATGGACCAATTGGTGCCGCGCGCGTGGCCTATATCAATGGCCAATATGTTCTCAACCCTTCTGCAACCGAATTAAAAACCTCGCAAATGAATTTGGTGGTTGCCGGTACAGAGCAAGGCGTGTTGATGGTGGAGTCTGAGGCTTCAGAGCTCTCAGAAGACATCATGTTGGGCGCCGTCGTATTTGGTCATGAGCAAATGCAAGCGGCCATTCAGGCCTGCCACGAATTGGCTGAAGTGGCTGGTAAACCAGCGTGGGAATGGCAAGCGCCCCCCGCGAACGCTGCATTAATTGAGCGGATTAATGCATTGGCCGAAAAAGATGTCCGTGAAGCCTTTGCCATTCGTCAAAAACAATCACGCAATACGCGCTTGGGCGAAATTCGCAAAGCAACCATTGCAACCCTTCAAGCCGAAGCCGCAGCGGCTGGACAGGAGTTGAATGTCAATGAAGTGAAAGATCTGTTCTTCAATCTTGAGTCGCGTTTGGTTCGCGGCAAAATTTTGGATGGCGAGGCGCGCATTGATGGTCGTGACACCCGCACGGTTCGCCCGATTACCATTCGTACGGGTGTCTTACCACGTACCCATGGATCGGCCCTGTTTACGCGTGGCGAAACGCAAGCGCTGGTGGTGACAACGTTAGGCACTGGACGCGATGAGCAAATTATTGATGCGCTGATGGGCGAGTATCGCGATCGCTTTATGCTTCACTACAACATGCCGCCGTATGCGACCGGTGAAACTGGACGTATTGGTACTCCCAAGCGCCGCGAGATCGGTCACGGACGTCTTGCCAAGCGTGCGCTGGTGGCTGCGTTGCCCAGCGCGGAAGATTTTGGCTACTCGATGCGCGTGGTCTCTGAAATTACCGAGTCGAATGGTTCATCGTCGATGGCCTCGGTGTGCGGCGGAAGTCTTGCACTGATGGATGCCGGCGTGCCAATGAAAGCCCATGTGGCTGGTATCGCAATGGGTCTCATCAAAGAAGGTAGCCGCTTTGCCGTGTTGACCGATATTTTGGGTGACGAAGATCATCTCGGTGATATGGACTTTAAAGTCGCAGGTACGGATCAAGGGATTACCGCCTTGCAAATGGACTTAAAGATCGAATCGATCACCAAAGAAATTATGCGTGTGGCCTTGGATCAAGCACGCGAAGCGCGTCTGCATATTCTGCAACTGATGAAAGATTCGATGCAGGGTTCACGCACTGAGATTTCAAATTTTGCACCGCGTATTCTCAAGGTGAAGATTAACCCCGAAAAAATTCGTGACGTCATTGGTAAAGGCGGCGTGGTTATTCGTGGCTTACAAGAGGAAACCGGCACCACGATTGAGATCGAGGATGATGGAACGATTTCAATTGCCTCAATCAGCGCTGAGGGAGGCGAGCTAGCCAAGAAGAAAATTCTTGAACTGACGGCCGATGTGGAAGTGGGCAAAGTGTATGACGGCACCGTGCTGCGCTTGCTCGACTTTGGCGCCATTGTGAGCATTCTTCCAGGCCGCGATGGCTTGCTGCACATCTCACAAATTAGCCATGAGCGTGTGAATGCAGTGGCCGATTACTTGAAAGAAGGCCAAGCGGTGAAGGTGAAGGTGTTAGAAGCCGACGATAAGGGACGTTTGCGCTTGTCGATGAAAGCAATCACACCGCCACCAGCGCCACCTGCGGCACCCGCTGCGCAGTAAGCGGAGTCGTTGAGAGTTTTCTCGACAAAACAAAAAGGGGCGCCGCGGCGCCCCTTTTTTTATCTACTTTCTTTTCGTCTGCTCGCCTCACAGCCCAGCGATTGGGGCGTGCGACTGAGACAAGACAATCGAAGATCCGAGTTACTTGGCGACTTGGCGCTCGCGTAACTCGTCGAGCGTTTTGCAATCGATGCATAACGTGGCTGTGGGACGCGCCTCAAGGCGTTTTAAGCCGATTTCAACGCCGCAGCTATCGCAGTAGCCATATTCGTTGGCATCGATGCGTGCGATGGTTTCGTCGATCTTCTTGATCAGCTTGCGCTCGCGGTCGCGGTTACGTAATTCAAGCGCCATATCCGATTCTTGACTCGCGCGGTCGTTGGGATCCGCAAATACAGTGGCCTCATCTTGCATGGTGTGCACCGTGCGGTCGATCTCAACGGAGAGCTCGGATTTGATCTGCTCCAAGATTTTGCGAAAGTGCTGGCGCTGCTTGGTGCTCATGTATTCCTCACCCTTTTTGGGGGTGTAGGGGGTAAAACTTTTGTTGGCTAAATCCACGGGTTTTCCAATCGGACGCGCCGAAAAATAAAGCGGCTTTGTAGCAGAAAAGCCCCCCCTGGGCAAGGAATCTTCGCGCAGAGAAGATGCGTTGCCGTTTGGGCAGGAAGGCGGTATCATTCGACCCCTTTTCGGGGTGTAGCGCAGCCTGGTAGCGCGCTTGCTTTGGGAGCAAGATGTCGGGAGTTCGAATCCCCCCACCCCGACCAATTCAGTGACCCTGCTGCCCGTAGCTCAACTGGATAGAGCACCAGCCTTCTAAGCTGGGGGTTGTGGGTT
>CAWUMP010000191.1:0-5031 GCA_963923385.1 uncultured bacterium
CTCACGACCGCGTATCACATGCGTTTACCGGTTTTTCGTGATCGTGAAGGCGAGCTGCTGGGTATCTTGCACTTACGTAAAGTACTCGCTGCATTACATGAAGGCGAGCTCACACACGAAAAAATTATCTCTTTGGTCTCTGAACCGTATTTTGTTCCCGCCTCAACGCCCGTGCTTGCGCAGCTGCAATTCTTACAAGAAAACCAAGCGCGTGTTGCACTGGTGGTGGATGAGTATGGCGAACTGATGGGCTTGGTGACCTTGGAAGACATCATTGAAGAAATGGTGGGCAAATTCACAACCACCTTGCCCTCTGCAGCACCGACCTTGGCGTGGGATGGACAAGGCGTAGCTCAGGCCGATGGTGCCACTGCTGTACGTGATCTCAATCGAGCCTTAGGCTTAACGCTACCAATCGACGGGCCCAAAACGCTCAACGGCTTGATTCTTGAGCAGCTGCAAGAGATTCCAGAGGCTGATGTCAGTGTGCGTGTTGCGGGTGTAGCGATGGAAATCTTACATACCCAAGGTCGAGCGATCAAAACCGTTCGACTGTTTCGCCCGTCGTCAGAAGAGCAGGACGACTAAATAGTCAGCTACTAAGAAGAAATACAAAAAACAAGGTTAAAAGATCGGGCGGTTTGTACCTGTTGCACGGTGCATACGGTAAAAGTGGACGCCTCTTACATGCAACGACTTGGATTCGTTGGCGTGTATGACTCACAGCGTTTACCTCAGTCACACTTTTGCGCGATCGGAACGTCATGGCTGCTACTTCCACCCCCTCGACAAGCTTGACGAGCTTTGAATGGCAAGGCCGAGATAGGCAAGGTAAATCGGTACGTGGTGGGCTGCGCGCTAGGAGCCTGGCTGAGGCCAAAATGACGTTGCGTCGACAAGGCATTCAAGTTGAACGACTTCAACCACAGCGCATCACTTCCAAAGGTCGCGTCTCGGATAAAGATCTTGCGCTCTTTACGAGACAACTGGCTGCCATGATGAGTGCCGGCGTGCCACTCATTCAATCATTTGAAATCGTCGAAAAAAGCGCGAGTAATCCTGCGCTGCAACAGCTGGTCGGTGCGCTTCGCGCTGACATTGAAACCGGCACGCCCCTTGGCCAAGCGTTTCGACAACATCCGAAATATTTTGATGCGTTGTTCTGCCATCTCGTGCACGCTGGCGAACAAGCCGGTATTTTGGGCACACTCCTCGAGCGTCTCGCCGTCTATAAAGAAAAAATGATCGCGATCAAAGGAAAAATTAAATCCGCACTGGTTTATCCAATTGCCATTGTGTCCGTCGCGATCTTGATCACCACCGTGATCATGGTGTTTGTGATTCCCTCTTTCAAATCCGTGTTCGAAGGCTTTGGCGCACAATTGCCTTTACCCACCTTGATCGTGATCGCGATCTCCGATTTTTTTGTGACCTATTGGCCTGTGTTACTCATCATCTTAGTGGCTACCGGTGTGGCCATTAATAAAGCCTGGAAAACTTCGTTGCGCTTTCAGCAAAGCGTCGATCGCTGGATGCTACGCATACCGATTCTCGGCGAAGTGTTTCGTAAAGCGGCCATTGCGCGCTGGGCACGTACACTCTCGACGATGTTTGCCGCAGGCGTGCCTTTGGTGGAAGCCCTCAACTCCGTGGGCGGTGCGGCAGGTAATTATGTCTACGAATTAGCAACCAAAGAAATTCAGCTTGCGGTCACCACCGGTACACCCATGCGTCGCGCGCTAGAAAATACCGGACAATTTCCGGCGCTCGTGGTGCAAATGGTCGCGATTGGCGAAGAAACGGGAGCCCTTGACCCGATGCTCAACCGGGTTGCTGATTTTTATGAGAACGAAGTAGATAACGCGATCAGCGGTCTTTCATCGCTCATGGAACCAGTCATCATGGTGGTGTTGGGTGTACTGATCGGCGGTCTGGTGATCGCGATGTATATGCCCATCTTCAAAATGGGACAGGCGATTTAAATGACAAACGATATGCTTCAACTGCAGTGGTTGACGCAAGCCGCCGTCCTACCTTGGATCGCGTTGTTGCTTGGTCTGTGTGTGGGTTCGTTTTTAAATGTGGTGATCTATCGTCTACCCAAAATGCTCGAGCATCAATGGCAGGCGCATCTTGCGACATCAGATGAACCGTCAACGATTTCCCATCCACCCTTTAATTTGGTGCATCCCAGATCGACATGCCCAGGTTGTGGTCATCTGATTCGTGCACACGAAAATATTCCTATCATTTCATGGCTCGTGCTGCGGGCGCGCTGCAGCGCCTGTGGGATGGCTATTTCTGCGCGATATCCTTTAGTGGAGCTCGCTACTGGCCCGTGTACCGCCTACGTTGCGTGGCACTTTGGCTTTTCCTTGGCCGCACTCGGCGCTGCTGTTTTTTGCTGGTTGAGTATTGCCCTCGCGTTCATTGACTACGACACACAACTCTTACCCGATGACCTCACATTAACGTTGATGTGGTGTGGCTTACTCATTAATCTGGGCGCTGGACTGGTGCCACTGCATGCAGCGGTGATCGGTGCAGCTGCAGGCTACCTGAGCCTGTGGAGTATCTTTTGGGGCTTCAAGTGGATGACCGGTAAAGAGGGCATGGGCTACGGTGATTTCAAACTGCTGGCAGCCATCGGGGCGTGGTTGGGTTGGCAAGCTTTACCAATGGTGTTATTGCTTGCCTCAGCGGCAGGCTCCATCGTTGGTGGCGTATTGATTCTTTATCAAGGCCATCGACGCGATCAACCAATCGCCTTTGGCCCCTTTTTAGCAGTGGCTGGCGTGATCTCGCTTTTTTGGGGTGATGCCATTCAACGCCTGTTTATCTTTGGGGTGCATGCTTGACTTACATCGTTGGCCTGACCGGTGGAATTGGAAGCGGGAAAAGTGCCGCGGCCGATTTATTTGCTCAGCTCGGCGCCACCATTGTCGATGCCGATCTCATCGCGCATGCACTCACCGCTCCAAATGGCGTTGCTATAGCCGGCATTCGCAATTTATTTGGTGATCAAGCCATCGCTGCAGACGGTGCAATGGACCGCAGCGTGGTACGTCAACGTGTTTTTGATCACCCTGAAGAACGCGCATCACTGGAGCAACTGTTACATCCGCTGATTCGTGCCGAGTCCGCACGCCAAATCGCAGCGGCAAATGGGCCTTATGTCGTGCATGTCATCCCGCTGCTGGTTGAATCACGCGACACAGGGCGGCACTTTGATCGAATTGCCGTGGTCGACTGTCCTGAGTCGATGCAAGTCGAGCGCGTGCGGCAGCGCAGCAAGTTAGCGGACGGACAGATCCAACGCATCATGCAGGCGCAAGCCACCCGCGCGCAGCGGCTGGCCGCAGCCGATGACGTGATTGATAACAGTGGTACGCGCGAAGCGTTGCTTAAGCGCATCGAGGAATTGCACGCGCAGTACTGCGCTGCCGCCCACCAAAGCGCTTAACGATGCAGGACGCGGTTGCCGGCCTGAGGTAAATGCTTCAAAATCAGAAGTATTTCCTATTTGGGGCTTGCCCTGGCCCTAGGTGACCGCGTCTTGATCACTTTCGAGTACCCGCTCAACGAACGCATCAGGACGCTACTGCGTCTAGAAGATCTATTTCATCGCTCACGCACGTTTATTCAGCGCGATGACCCCTTAGATCATCATGTCGCGTTACTGACTTTGTTTGAAATTCTTGAAGTCGCCGGACGCGCCGACCTGAAGTCGGACATGCTGCAAGAACTAGAACGTCAACGCAAAGTTCTGTTGTCGTTTCGTAGCAATCCAGATATTTCAGAAGACGCGCTGAATGCGATTTTGAATGATGTCGAGCGTACAACTGCAGCGCTATTTGGGATGACCGGAAAAATCGGTCAGTACCTGCGCGAAAATGATTGGCTGATGTCGATTAAACAACGCACTGGAATCCCAGGCGGGGCTTGTGAATTTGACTTACCTTCGTATCATTTTTGGCGGCATCGCCCAGCGCAAGAACGCATCACCGAATTACTTGAATGGACCTCGCCTCTGCATCCCTTGCGCGATGGTTCCGCCATTATTTTGCGAATGTTGCGTGAATCCGGACGTCCAACACCCTTCACCGCACAGCAAGGTATTTTTCAACAAATGCTGGGCGGAAAAACGGCGCAAATGTTACGCGTACGGGTGGATCCGTCACTGGCCTGTGTGCCAGAAATCAGCGCCAACAAATACGTCCTCAACGTACGTTTCTTAAAAAGTGCGGATGCTTCTCGACCGCAACCGATCGATTGCGATATTCCGTTCGATCTCACCTTCTGTAACTTGTGACGCGCACCGTTGCCTGTCCAACCTGCGGCGTAAGTGCGCCATGGGATCCCGCGAATCCATCGCGCCCTTTTTGCAATCCGCGCTGTAAACAAATTGATCTCGGCCAATGGGCAAGCGAAGCGTACCGCGTGCCACAAGCTGCAGATCCTGAACTGGACAACCCACCCGAAGACACTGGGCACTAATACAACGCCTCCCACGAAATTTTTAAGTAATGCTTTGCGCGTTGGGCCACGCACCACGAATCATCGCAACACCGTGCGCACCTGAAGCAAAAGACATGGGTAGATCACTGGCTTGCATGCCGCCGATTGCATAGATGGGTAAAGTGCTGTGATGCGTGAGTTCAGCAAATCGCGACCAACCCATTCCCTGTGCACCTGGATGTGACGCGGTTGGCGCAACAGCGCCAAGCACAACAAAATCTAATTCGAGCGTTGCCGCATGTGCCAATGCGTGTGCGTCATGGCACGAGGCAGCCACCAACATCCCTTGTGGTCGTTTCGTCATTGCATGCAACGCGATCTCGGTGAGGTGTACACCATCAGCACCCAGTGCAATTGCTTGCGCTGGCGTGCCATTGATCAGCACACGAGCCCCATACGCGTGGGCACGAGAAATCACTTGTTTAGCTAACGCAGCAAAAGCATTTAGAGGCAACGACTTTTCTCTGAACTGAATCAAACGAACGCCACGCTGTAACGCGAGCTCGAGTCGTT
>CAWUMP010000192.1:0-5028 GCA_963923385.1 uncultured bacterium
TGCTTTACGTTCACGCACACAAGCAGATTTCAGCGCGCCGCTGCCTGTTGCAATGACACATGGTGAGTTGGTCGATAGCATCGCCCACACACCGCAGCGCAATCAAGAGAGTCGCTTGTTTGGCGCAGTCATTGCGCCCTCCACCAACCCGCTCTATGCAGCGGACACAGATCAAACCACGCAACAGCGGCGCGCAGAATCCAAACGCAGCGCGCAGATTCACCCAGAAGCTGCACCGACACGCATCGTCCTAAATCCGCTCAACTTACCGAGCGAAAATACGTCGCCGAGCGCTGAACGAATACGTGTACCGCCCACCAATAACAATCCCGCTGCATCGAGCGCTCGCCCAAGCGGCAACGACCGTGGCACACTTGCAACTGCCCCCGTCCTCGCCACCCCCACGACGCACGCCACGTTAACCGCATCGTCCGCTGCACTGCCTGGAGCAAACCGTATGCTCTCCGTTGATCCTTTAAACACCGCGTTACGTATCGCGCCGCTGCAAACCGAATTTCATCCCGTGCGAGTCGCTGAACAAGTGGCGCGTGATTTTGGTTTGCGTGATGGACAGGTGATCCAAGGTGTTGTTGAAGATACGGGTGACACCCTGCGTTTAACGGTGAATGGTCAAGCCTTACAACTGCCCCTAAATGAATCAAAACTCTCGGCTGGAGATGCACGCGCATGGCGTGTCATCAGCAACAGTCAAGGGACGTTTCTGAGCGCTGTGAATCCATCAGTGAATGGTGCAAATACCCTGAGTGGAACAGCAGCACTCACAGAAGGCGCCACAGCCAACTCACCGGCTGCCAACATGATGGCTTTGTTGTTACGCTCAGAAACTGCGCCTGGATTAGGCGCAGCGCTCAGTAGTCCGGCATTATTGCGCGCATTAGCCATGGCCAATGCACCCGAACTCAGCGCACTACTTGGCTCCTCAGCACGCCCTAATCTCTCGCGCTTGAGTGCGGCGGAGATTCGCGAAGGGTTTTTAAATTCTGGGCTTTTTGGTGAAGCGTTGATGGCACGCGGAATGGCCGTACCTGAGCGCGATATCAAAATTGCATTACGTCGCTTGATGAAGGCCTTGCCCGCTGGCGCACAAATGTTGGAATCGCTGGGTGAGGCAGTCGATGAGATCGAGGCCAATCAACTCAAAGCGGTACATGCACAGGCGCAAGGAGAAATTTTTTGGCAATTCACACTGCCCTTTGCCGATCACAACCCAGTGCGTTTTACGTTTCAACGAGCCGCACCCACACACGAACAACCGCGACCGCCGTTTGTGGTCAACGTGTATACCGAAAGTCCTGCATTAGGCGAGGTGTGGTTAAAGTCATCGATTGATACCGAACGAAAAGTTGCGCTCACCATGTGGGCGCGTAGAGATCAAATTGCACAAGCCGCTGGCGCTGGTGAAAAACAACTCGCACGTGCGCTTGAAAAAGCCGGTCTCACCATGACAGCATTTCAGGTGTACAACGCAGCACGCCCTCGTGGTGACGCGGCAAACGCCGCACCGGGCGCGATTTTAAATATTGAGGCATAACCCATCATGCGACCATCCAAAGAAGCTGCCGCCCTTGAATATGGTTTGCGTCCAGCACCTGTGCTCACCGCGCACGCCAGCGGCGAAGTGGCCGAACGCATCATCGCTGAAGCACAGAGTCGCGGCGTGCATATTGCGCACGACCCGCGTTTGGTGAGCATGTTGGGACAACTACAGTTGGATCAGGAAATCCCACCACATTTGTATGCAGCAGTGGCCGTGGTGTTATCTTGGGTGTATTGGCTCAAGGGCATGCAGCCAGGTGACGAGAAAAATACGCACGCGAAGCGTTAAGCGTCGGTGTATCCCCGACCACGACCGTAACCGCCAATACGTCCAAGGCGGTCGTACACTTCTACCGACGCCGCACTACTCTCGCCACTTTGTAACACGCGCAACGCACCACGTATCGCCTCGAGCTTGCTACGAATCAGCACATCGTTGCGTCGATGCGCGTCGCGACATTCAGCCATCAGCGCTTGAAAACTAATCCAATTAGGAGATTGAGAAAAATCCACCGGCATCTGCGCGTTGGCTGGTGTGGTTAAACGCACGACCAACTGCGCGAGAGTAGCGAAAATTTCTGTTTTGAGTGGTTGCAGTTTCTCAAACGCATCGAGTGACTGACCACGTAAGGCCTCAAACTCCTCCTCGAGCAAGGCCTTCAGGCGGTGCGCATCATTGCATCCAGCGTCGAGCGCGTCTGAAATTTCACGCGGTAAGCTCAACGCTGATCGCCTTGAATGACTTTAAATCCTTTGCAGTGACGCAATCGCAGCCGTATTTAACGGCTGGAGTTACCCAACATTTTTTCCAGCGCAGCAAAACTCTCCGCCATACGCTTGGGATCCAGTGGGTAAGCCCCTTCGATGATGGCTTTGCGAATCGTGTCAACCTTGGTTTGATCAAAACCAGACTCGGCATGCACGCGCTGGGTCAAGTCGCTTAACTCAACGCGATCGCTCGACGAAGGGGTCGAAGATGTAGACGCAGCGGCCAGCTTCTCTTCCGAACGCTTACGCGATGGCTGGGCGATGGGAGAGCTTACGCGTCCTGTGGTGTTAGAAATTTCGTTGGGCATGATGCACCTGTTCTAGGGGCAAGTTAAGTAAAGATTTTGAGCCTTCAGTACAATTATCGGCAGATAGTATGAATATTAAAGCGAATTTAAAAAATTTGTATTGGTAAATAGCCGTAAAGAACTGGCGATAGAGGACTAATCAACGGTCTGACCCGTTTCCAACGCAAACAACATCGACCAATCACCCAAGGCAAAACCCCACTTTGTGCCACCTAAATGCCGCGGGCCGCATTCGGTCCGGTGACCACGCCATTCATTAATCGACCCGAGTCCGGATTTTTTAACTGGATTTTTTCGCCCATCCGCGCGTCCTGCAAAGCCTCAACGCGAATCGAGATCTCAACCCCACCGCTGGTCACCACCGTCAAAAGCACCCCACTGCCCCGACGAATCAGCAAGGCGGGACGCAAATCCGCCGTGCGCAAGGGTTCCCCCGTGCGCAGATTACGTGTCAACTCTTGATTAGAAATCCCAGAAGAATCAAAGAAATATCCTTGCATTGGGCCTGGTGCGCTGACCGAAGCGAGTTCAAACAAGGCCGGCTCGAGAATCTGTCCAATAGATAGGTTTTGCTTGGCAATCAATACCTTACGTAGAGTATTGAGATCTTCGATACGCAACACATGGCCTGCCGGAAGATCCCGTGTCAACTGCGCACCCTCGGGCATCGCCGCGGCGGTCACGGCGCCCGGCGGAATTTGGCTGCGGGCCATATGCTCAATCTTAAAGTTCGTCGCTTTTAGCGTCTCCCCGGCTTTGATGGCCGAGTTGATCCTGGCCACCGCGACCGCTTCTTCAATATCCAAGGAAGACAGCACTGACCCATTCCCCAGCGCGCGCTTCGTCATTTGACCCACCGCCAGCGCCCGGTCGCTCAAACTATTTGCCGGGGGTCTTACCACGGGTCGCAAATCAAGATCCGCCTGGGTCAGCACCTGACCGGCCGCGACCGCCTTTAATAGAACCACCGTATTGCGCGGGGCAATCAAGCTCACTTTGATAAAGAGCTGCCAAGCCGGCGAATCACAGCGCGCCCGCACCTGCTCACGGCCGCCGAACGGAAAGTCAAATACCGGCGCAGTGCTGCAGTCCAGCACTCGAAGCCGGGCATCGAGTGGAGCGATTTCAACCAAGTCAGCCGCCACACCAGACTGGCCAGCGACCCAGATCTTCAAATCTTGCAGTAAACGCTGTTTGTTAGCCTCCGCTGGGGTGTCTGCGGCGAGGCCGGCCGACTGAAGCCCAACCAATAGCGAAAGTGAAAAAATAAAACTGAATAAACAAAGGGTTAAATTTTTCATGGGCCTGTATTTGCCGCCCCGCGGCACTGTTTTGCCTGTATTGGCACGCTCCTTGCGGAGAGTCTCGTGTAAACGATTAAAACCGTCAATTGCTGAACACTTTTACCACCAAGCGGCGCGCTCTGTCACTGGATTGCGTCAAGTTAAACCAACCCAACACGCTTCAAGGGACGGCATGGAAATCTCAAGGCAAGTGCTGATTAACGCAGCACGAGAGAATAGCGGCGCAGCGCAGAATCGTACGGACGAAAACACCGGATTTCGGGATGTCTTCGCAAAAGCGACCATGCCATCGGCCAGCACGCCAGGCGTCAAAACCCTGACACCTGGGCCTTTGCGCTTGGCAAGCTTGCCAAATGCAACCCCCAGCTACGCAGCCAGTTACGCCAGTACCAACCGTTTTTTAACTAGCTTACCGAGCAGCGCGCCGCAGCGCGCTTCTAACTACACGGTCAAAGCTGGCGACACCATGTCCGGAATCGCTAAAAAATTGCTCGAGGCGTCTGGTCAAGATGCCAGCCCGCAAGCCGCGATGCGTGCGGCTTATCGATTAGCCCGCGCCAACAATATCGAAAACCCAGACCGCATCAAACCTGGTCAACAACTCAATCTCACTGGGTTTGTCACGGAAGGTATGCAACCAACACTCAGTCGTCCGCCGTCACGCACCGAGGCTTTGGCGCCACCTAGAAAAGTGCTCGCTGTTGATCAAGCCAGCAAAGGTGCACCCGCAAACATCATTATGGAACGCACACTCGATCGTGCTGTGGCGTTGGGTTACGTCGACCCATCTCAAAAGGATGCCGTGCGAGAAAAGATTTTGAGTCTTTCCACTGAACATCGTTTTACGCCCGATGATTTAGCCACCGTGATGTTGATGGAAAGCGACGGGATGAATCCTCGCGCGAGTAACGGTCACTGTCACGGCATCATTCAATTTTGTGATGGACCCAATCGCGGTGCCGCATCGGTTGGATTTGCGAGTAACCCTAAAGGGATTCTTGAACTAGGAGTGCTGGATCAACTCGATCTGGTTGGGAAGTATTTAGATGAAACCGGCTTACGCAAAATCGGTCCGGCCACGCTCGATAATT
>CAWUMP010000193.1:0-5027 GCA_963923385.1 uncultured bacterium
ACCACCACGGGTTGTTTCCATTCTTCGGATAAGGCACGCGCGGCTGCGCGCGAAATTAAATCTAAGCCACCGCCTGGCGCGGCAGCAACGATCATGGTGACCGCACGACGCGGAAATTCTTGCGCGCTACTGGTCTGGGCCCAGCCCACGCTGGCTAAGGCCAACGCAAGCGCAAGTGCAAGTCGTTGTTGTGCGTTGTTTAACTGTGCTGCAAAAGCGTTGCGCATAAAGAATGTCACTCTGTTGCGATGAAAGCATCAAAGCCTACGCCCTTCGACACTTGCCTTGGCGGACGTTTCACATTCGCACGAGCAAGCGAGGCTGCGGCCAGCGTCTTCGCAGCGGCGTTTATCGCAACACGTTCGTTTCACTATGCGTTCCCGCTTTGTGGGCAGATGCTTGCATCATCACTGCAGCGCATCAATTCATTTTTCTTTTCCTTCATCGCTGCTGCGACTTTCGGAGCGTTCTATGGCCACGCATACCCTCGACCCCACACCCGACACCGTCCACTGGGGCTACTTGGATGCAAAGCTTGCGCCACGTTTAACGATTAATTCTGGCGATACGGTCGTCATTGATACCGTCTCAGGTGGCCGCGGTGAAATGGCCGATGTGTCACATTTACGTGCCGCACATCGCACGGTGATTGATCAGGTCAAGCCATTGCTTGGACCACACATTCTCACCGGCCCAATCGCGGTTCGCGGTGCCGAACCAGGCGATACCTTAGAAGTAAAAATACTCAAGGTTGAACTCACCGAGGATTGGGGTTGGAACATTATTCGTCCCTTACGCGGCGCGCTTCCCGAAGATTTTCCGCACTTGAGTCAACGCATTTTGCCGATTGATCGGCAACGCATGATCACGCAATTGCCTTGGGGAGCCACCGTGCCGCTACAACCCTTTTTTGGGGTCATGGCCGTGGCCCCACGCCCGAATTACGGTGCGGTGTCGACGGTTGAGCCACGTGAATTTGGCGGCAATATCGATAACAAAGAATTTGTCGCCGGAACGTCGTTATTTTTACCCGTATTTGTGCCAGGCGCGAATTTTTCAACCGGCGATGGTCATGCGGTCCAAGGCGATGGTGAAGTCTGTTTATCGGCGCTCGAAACGTGCTTGAAAGGTACCTTTCAATTGATCGTGCATAAAAAACCCTTGGCATTTCCGCGTGCCATCACGCCAACGCATTACATCGCGATGGGCTTTGATCCGGACTTAGATGATGCAGCCAAGCAAGCCTTGCGCGATATGATTGCTTGGCTGGTTGAACTCAAGGGCTGGAGCGCGGAAGAAGCCTATGTGTTTTGTAGTCTCGCCTGCGATTTACATGTCACCCAAGTGGTCGATGGCAACAAGGGGATTCACGCGATGGTGAAACGCAGTTTGCTCGATTAACGTTAATCGAGCACGATTTTTTGTTTGACCACAATGTCGCGACGCAAGGCTAATTCGCGTGCGGCTTTTTGCGCAAACGCTTGTGGCGTACCGCCGTCTGCAAATGAACCGCCTTCGGCTAAGCGCTTCACCACCGTGGGATCTTTGAGTGCAGCGTTGGCGGCAAGATTTACTTTTTGTACGATTTCAGCAGGTAAACCCGCTGGTCCGACCAAACCATACCAGGCCATGTTGTTGGCTTCTTTGAGCCCGACTTCGGCAAAGGTTGGTACATTGGGTAAGCCCTCGACGCGACGGTCGCTCATCACGGCAAGCGCATGCAATTTGCCGCTTTTGATATACGGCAGGGATGAGGGCAGATTATCCATTTGAATATCCACCTGCCCGCCAATGGCGTCATTGAGGGCAGGACCCGAGCCACGGTAGGGGATATGCACGATAAATGTTTTGGTGAGTACCTTAAACAATTCGCCATCGAGATGCGAAATTCCTCCAGTGCCCGAGGAAGCGAAAGAATACTTTCCGGGATTTTTTTTCAGCAACGCGATGAACTCTTTCATGTCTTTGACCGGCACATTCTTAGGATTCACGGTCATCACATTGGGCACGTTCACTAGGTTGATGATGGGCGTGAAATCACGCGCTGGATCGTAAGGTGGTTTCGGGGTCACTGCGGGAATGGTGGCCATCGTGGACACGGTTGCAACGCCAATCACGTACCCATCCGGCGCAGACTTAGCCACCAACTCTGCACCAATACTTCCGCCCCCACCAGCGCGATTTTCAACCACCACCGCGGTGGCTAACTCTCGGCTAAAACGCTCTGAGATGATGCGCGCCACGATGTCAGTCGTTCCGCCGGGCGCAAAAGGCACGATCAAGCGGATGGGTTTGCCCGCCGGCCAGGCTTGCGCCTGCACACCAACACTGAAGACGAAGCAACACCACGCAATCAAGGATTGCGCGATCAAGAACACGGCACGCGATTTGAAGCGCATTGTTTGGCACCTAATAAAAAAAACGGAAGATTATGCCGTAGCAGCCAAGTGACATAAATAGCAAACCTTTGTTTCTGACAAATTCACACATTACAGGCAAGATGTATCCATGCCTGTCATCCCCCCTCGCCCAAGCCACCAAACGCCCGTGTTGCTCGCCTTAGGTTCTGTGTCGTTGGTGTGGGGACTGAACTGGGTGGTAATGAAAACGGCGCTGCTCCATGCGGGCGCATTTGAATTTGCCGCCATGCGCTTGTGGTTGGCGGTATTACTGGTTTTTTCGTGCATCTTTTTTTTGCGTCGACCATGGCGCGTGGCACGACCTGCGGCTGTGGCGCTCACCGGATTTTTTCAGACTGGGCTCACCACCGCGCTCACCTTATGGGGCTTAAGTACCGGTAGCGCTGGCAAAAATGCGGTGTTGTGTTACGCGATGCCCTTTTGGGTTGCCTTGTTAGCTTGGCCGTTTCTGGGTGAACGACCCAGCCCACGCCAATGGATGGCGATTGCGTTGGCGGCATTAGGCATTGGCTTGTTGTTTGGTGGCGATTTACATGGCACGCAAGCCGAGTTTGCCGCGCTCGGGTCTGGCATGAGTTGGGCACTCGGTATTGTGCTGACTAAAAAACTGAACGTAGCAAATGCAACGGATCCGCTGGCCTTTAGTGCATGGCAAACCGCCACTGGCGCAGTGGCACTCACGCTCATGATGTTTATTCTGCCCGGCGCAGCGCCGGATCATTCGATCGCGTTATGGGCCGCGCTGATTTATAACGCAGTGTTGGTGTACGGCGTGATTTGGTTTCTGTGGTTCTGGATTTTGCAAAAGCTTGACGCCGGAGTGGCCAGCTTGGGCACGCTCGCCGTGCCGGTGGTGGGCGTGCTGTCTGGCATGGTGTTTTTATCCGAGCGACCCAGCCCACAAGAATGGGTGGGCATCGTCTTGATGTTGCTCGCGTTGGCGCTGACCGCGTCGGTCGCGGCACAGCGACGCGTTTAAATACCCAATCGATCGCGCGACAAATAATGCTGTCGATAAATTTCAAAGGGCATGGTGTCGCCAGCTTCAATGGCATGTTGTTGCGCCACTGAATCAGCTGCCATTTGTGCGTAACGCGCAATCGCTTCGGCAGAAAACGGCAAACCTGATAAATACGCGCGGTGCGCGAACGACTGTGGCAAAACAAAACGCACAAACACATTGTTGGCGTCTTGCATCGCTTGTAACACGCGTGCCGATGGCGTGCGATCTGGTTGCAATAACGCTTGGTGTGCCGCCTGCAAACTATCGCGATGCGCACTGCCGCCCAAGGCAGCGTCGAGCGCTAGTGCAATGGGCTCACACTCTTGCATTAACTGCTGCGCCCAATCGTTGAGTGTGCGCTCTCCAGATAGCGATTCGAGCATCAACTCCGGCGCACGACCGCGGCCTGCAACACGGTGCTGGTTACGCGCATTCGCGGCAATTTCTTCTGGCGTGTCTTGCGCACTCTCGCTGAGTAAACAATGCAGTAAAAACACATCTAAAAAATGCATGGTCGGTGCATCGATCCCAACCGGTTCAAATGGATTGAGATCCATGAGGCGCACTTCAACGTATTCCACGCCCCGTTCGCGCAATGCATGTAAAGGACGTTCGCCTTGGTGAATACTGCGTTTGGGTCGAATCGTGCTGTAGAACTCGTTTTCAATTTGCAGTAACGAGGTGGCTAACTGCCGATAGGTATCGGGTGCATCGCCGCTGGAACCCGGTTCGCGCAGCCCAACGGTTTCGTAATCCGGATAAGGTTGCGTGAGCGCGGTTTGTAACGACTGACCGTAACTGGCCAAATTGTTGTAGCTCACCGCCAAACTGGCTTGGGCTTCACTTTGATAGCCCAGCGGGCCCATACGCAAAGACGTGGCGTGCGGTCGATACAAGGTGCCCGGATGCAGTTCTTGCAAATCGTGTGAGCGCCCCGCTACAAAACTTGCGCATACCGCCGGTGACGCACCAAACAAATACATCAGCAACCACGAGTGCCGTCTGAAATTTCGGATCAACGAAAAATAAGCGACGTTTGGATGATTGATCGCCTGCAACGAAAAATTATAGTGAATGCCGGAGATGGTTTGCATGCGTCGGCCGTAGCGATAGGCTAAGCCACGCCGATACACCGTCTTTGCGCGCCCCACATTACTCGTGCCATAACGACCAATCGGGATGGCATCATCAGCCGGCAAGCCGCACGGCATGCTCGAAGCCCACAACAATTCATCGCCAATTTCGCGATAGACCGCTTGATGGATTTGCACCAGCTCGTTTAGACACGCCGGGACGGTTTCGTGCACGCCGGTAATCAATTCCAATTGCGATTCACTAAAGTCGGTGGTGATGCGTGCATGCGCCAACGCCGAACCCAACCCAGCCGGATGCGGTGTGTCCGCAAGCCAACCATCGGGACGCACGCGCAGGCTTTCTTTTTCGACGCCGCGACGCAAGCTGCGCAAGCCCGCGGTGCCCAGCGCGTCTAGATTTTGTTGCAAACCACGCATGCGAACGACCTAATCCACAAAAATGAGGCGCTAAGGTAGCAGATGCCGGCACTTCGTGGTTAGCGATGCAAGCGTCGGGGCCTCAGAGATGCG
>CAWUMP010000194.1:0-5007 GCA_963923385.1 uncultured bacterium
CCGGTTGGAAGAGCGATTTTTATATCGCCAACAACAGCATTGCTTTTATGAAGCCACTCGATTTTCCATTGCTCGGTGCTGAAGAAACCAATGTGGCTCGTCCTGGAAATTGGGTGGGCTTTTTGTTTCAAAACAGCGCCGCCCCTTACGCATTCCCGAATGTGTGGGTGAACACCAAGCACGTCGCCAACACGTTCTTACGCTCTTCACATTTACGCAGTCCGGGGCGCATTGAAAATAGCTTTGGTAACGAAAGCTTCGTAGACGAACTGGCCACCGCTACACGCAGCGACCCCGCCGAGTTTCGTCTTAAACACTTAAGCGATCCTCGCGCGATCGCGGTGATCAAAGCCGCCATGAAGCTAGCCAACTGGCAAACACGTTCTGGCCCGAGTGCAGATGCCGGTGGACGCGGCGAGATTGCGAAAGGACGTGGTATTTCGTACGTGCGCTACAACAACGCCATCACGTATGTCGCTACCGTGGCCGAAGTTGAAGTGAATCGTCGCACCGGAAAAATCAAGGTCAGCAATTTGTATATTGCCCACGATTGCGGACAAATGATCAATCCGGATGGCGTGCTCAATCAACTACAAGGCGGCGCCATTCAAACCGTGAGCCGCGTATTGATGGAAGAAGTGCAATGGAAAGGTAGCGACATTCAAAGCGTGGATTGGAACACGTATCCCATCTTGCGCATCAATGAAGCACCCAAAGTGCATGCCACGCTGATCGATCAACCTGGAACACCGGCATGGGGCGCAGGAGAACAAACGCCCACCACGATTCCAGCCGCAATTGCCAATGCCGTGTTTGATGCCATTGGCGTGCGTATGCGCACCATTCCATTCACACCACAAGCGGTAAAAACGGCACTGAAAGAACAAGCAACCAAGGTAGCTTAAGTCCAGCCAGTGGTTAAACGCCAACACAAGCCGGCGTGCGGATTACTCCGGTTTGATGTTGGCAAACTTAGCCACCTTGGCGTAGCGCGCCATGTCATCGCGCACGATGACCTCGAGCTGCGCCAAGCTAAATGGCTTACCGGCTTGACTGCCTGATTTTTCTAGGCGGTCAATCACATCCGGCGCCTTCAACGCCGCTTCAAACGCACCGTGAATGCGTTGCACTAATTCTTTGGATGTTTTTGAAGACACGTACGCACCAAACCACGGCACCAGTAATGCATCGGGATAGCCCGCTTCTGCAATCGTTGGCAATTGGGGTAACTGCGGTAAACGCTCACTGGTAAAAGTTGCCAAGGGTTTGAGCCGACCCGACTGAATGTGTTGTTGTACTAACCCCAACGATGGCGCCATGAAAGACACTTGTCCGTTGATTAGGTCTGGAATCGCGGGCGGCTGGCCTTTGTAACCAATCGACACCATCTCCAAGCCTGCGACTTGGCGTAGTAATTCTGTTTGCATATGGTTAGAGGTACCCGAGCCAGGATTCACAAAATTGAGTTGGCCGGGTCGCGCTTTGGTATAGGCGACAAACTCTTTGAGGGTGCTCACCGGTAAGGCGGCAGGCACCACCACAATATTTTGTGTCCACACAATGAGTGCCACGCAGACAAAATCTTTTTGCGGATGCCACGGTAAATTCGGATAGATCGCTGGATTCGACAAAATCGCCGGGCCACCAATCAACCACGTGTAACCGTCCGGTGCAGCTTTCGCAACGGCCTCGATCCCGATATTGCTATTCGCGCCGGGTCGATTTTCAATAACGATGGGTTGCGCCCACGTGGCAGAAATTTTTTCCGTCACGGCACGACCCACAATATCCACAATGCCACCCGCAGGCAGTGGCAACACCACTTTGATGGCTTTATTGGGATACGCGCCTTGCGTCCAACCGAGCAACGGCCATGTGAAAAACAAAACCAACGAAACACAGAGTCGCACGCGCATGAAGGTCAGCCCTCGTTGAATAGATGATCGCTACATTGGCTCCACAACAAATTACTTGGCGCTCACACGCACTTCACCGCGCATACCAGCAGCGTAATGTCCAGGTTCAAAGCAGGCCACGCCCCACACACCCGCTTGATCAAAGGTCCAAAGCAACGTGCCGGTTTCGCCCGGTTTAACAGAGAGCGCGTTCTGATGGTGATGGTGCGTGGTTTGCGCACGCTGCATGTCTGTTGCATGCGCCACTAAATCCGCTTCTTTTCCTAAAACAAACTCATGCGGGAGCTTGCCTTGATTGATCACGATAAAACGCAAGGGCTCACCGACACGCGCTTCCACCGTGGCCGGCGTAAAACGCATGCTGTCGTCCATCTCAATCACCACATTGCGCACCGCGCTGGTTGCCGCAGCGGTGGATGGTGCCACTGTTGTCTGTGGGGGCGTTGCATGTGAATGAGAATGCCCATCTACCTGTGTATCGCTGGTTGGCGTGTGTTCTAGGTAACGCGCTGCACCCAACGACCCCGCAATCACCAATACGCCAGCCCATCCCGCGTAACCCAACACTGTGCGTCGTGCCACTTGACCACGCCACTGCGTAAAAAACATCGCGAGCAGACTCAGAAAAAACCCCAGCGGGACCACCCACTGACTGCGCTCGGGTGAATCGGGAAAATGCTGTAAGCCGCCGGTAAAAAATCCCAGTCCGATCGAGGCCACAATGCCAAAGCCCAACAAATCCACCCAGCGCGTGCGTCCATGCGGATCAGCACGCATATCCAAAAAACCACCGATTAAAAAAAAGAGCACACCCATCGCAGCAGTTAGGACTGCGCGCTGTTCGCTAAACATCCCGTGATTGACCGCCCCAGCCACAAAGCTAATGCCGGTATAGCGAACAAGTAAAGCGAGGTGTTGCATGGTGGGTTGCATCGATTTTCCTTTTCAGCGCAACGTCACGCAATTAAACAAACGGACCAGGATGCCCGAGATAATCTGCGGCGGCGAGAACATGTACACGAAACACTGCATGCAAATCTTCAATCAACACAAACTCATCTGCGCCACCCATGTTATTCGGTGCAGGACCATAGACCAGCGACGCAATGCCCGCGGCACGGTAAAAGCGCGAATCAGAAAATCCGGGGCGCATGTTGGCCACCACGGATTGTGATGTACCAGAACGCGCGTGACGTAACACCGTTTGTACGATGGGTTCGTTTGGCGAAGTCACATTGGGTTCGTGCGAACTCAGTTCCTGCCACGTGACGTTGTTGTGTGCGCTTAAACGCGCGGAAATTTCGCGACGCATGTCATCGAGCGTCCAACCCGGCGGAAAGCGAATATCCACCCGCGCTTGAGCACGGTCCGGAATGATATTGACCGCAATACCACCCGAAATGGTACCGACATTCACGGTGCAATGGGTCAGGGTGGCAAACTCTCCTTGACCGGACAAGGCCTCAGACACGGGTTGCGCTTCGCACATTGCGGCCATCACGTCGTCTGGAATCGGACACGTTAACGCAGTCATGGTTTGTAGCGATTGCAACGCTGCCATGAGATGCACAATCGCGTTATCACCTAAATGGACATGCGCACCATGATTGGATACGCCGCGTGCAGTCAGCTCAATCCACAGCTGTCCTTTTTCGCCAAAACGCACAACACGTGGACTACCGGCATCGGCCGAAAGCATGGCGTCGCCGCGCGCATGTGGCACGTGCGCAAGAACATACTGCGTACCCCAAGTGCCGCCGGTTTCTTCGTCACTGACAAAGGTCAACACCAACTCACCGCGCAACGCGTGTTGTTCATCGGCCAGCAACTTAGCCGCCAACATCGCTGCAGCCAAACCGGCTTTCATGTCGCATGCGCCGCGACCATACATACGGCCGCTTTCAACGCGCGCCGAAAACGGTGAATCTCGCCACCCCTGCACGTCACCCGCAGGAAACGTATCCAGATGGCCGTTAAACAATAAGCGAGGGCCGGGTTGCGCACCCACCAAACGCGCAACCAAATTGACCGCCGGTGCGCGTCCAATGACACGCTCTACCTGCATGCCAGGAATTGCCAACAGAAATTGCTCTACAAAATCTGCCAGCGCAGTGGTATCACCGGGCGGATTTTCGCTCGGAATGGCAATGAGACTTGCGCATAAGGCCTCGAGCTCGGCGTGGGCGGCCTGTATTTTTTGGCTTAGGTTCATGAGACACAGCATACCAGCCTGCACGCCGCGTATCGGTGCGCGCATGCGCTGTCATCGTGCATACACCTTATGCATCTTGCATAGCGAGATGGCGGTGAAAGCACCACAGAAATACCATCGCCACGTGTAAACTGAATACGCGTCCTTCCCCCCCTCGTTTTTTATTCCTTGGTTGTTTTTGCGTCGGAGAAACCCATGCGTATTGCCTCTCGATTCTTGGCACTGTTGTTACTCGGTGTGAGTGCGTTGGCCCAAGCCCAAGCGTGGCCCACAAAAACCATTGAAATTTCGGTCCCCTACCCACCTGGGGGTAGCTCGGACGTGATCGCGCGACTCATTGCCGCCAAACTACAAGAGTCGCTCAAGCAATCGGTGGTGGTGTTTAACCGCCCCGGCGCAAGCACAGTCATAGGCACCACTTACGTTGGCAAAGCAGCCGCCGATGGTCACACATTGTTGCTCGCGGATAACCCGTTCTTAATCAACGCCACTGTCATGCCGACATTGGCTTACGACCCGATTAAAGACTTTGCGCCGGTCACCGTGGTGGGTACCTCGCCACAGTTGTTGTTCGCGCCGATTCCTCGCAGCAAAAATTTGGCCGAATTGATTGCTGCAGCCAAAGCAAAACCTAATGCCATCACCATCGGCAATGCCAGCAACGGTTCACTCACGCATTTGTTAGGTGTGATTCTTGAAAACCAAGCCGGTGTGCAGTTCAACCACATTCCGTACAAAGGTTCAGCGCCTGCATTACAAGACGCCATCGGCAACCAAGTGGACGGCGTGATCTCCAGTTCTGCCTCTGGTTTAGTGCATGTGACCAGCGGAAAGCTCCGCGTGTTGGCCGTCACCAGCGCCAAGCGTTTCTCTGCTTTG
>CAWUMP010000195.1:0-4932 GCA_963923385.1 uncultured bacterium
TACACAAGGAGTATCGTCGGCAGCGTCAGATGTGTATAAGAGACAGACTGCAATTAGTGGTGGGATTGAGGGCTATCTATATATCAACGGCAAGCGCACACAATATATTCAAACCCCTGGTGGTGATCCAGAGAGCGTGCGTACCGTGCTGATGGCACACATTAATGAGCTCACCGGCGCAACAGGCGTCGTGGCGTCAGCCTCAGGCCCTGCCGAAAAGAGCGGTATTACCTTGACCGCCTCAGATGGCCGTAACATCGAAATCGGTTTTGAAGCTCTAACCTTTGACGGTAGCTCAAGAGGTATTAACGAGGTTGAGGCTGATGCCAATGCCCTCAACGCAGACGAATCTCCGATGACAGATGTCCAAGCACAAAACGCACAGTTTGAAGCCTTGACGGGTTTACGTTTGGGCGTGCATGTGGGCACGGTGACGCTGCAAGCTGAGTCCTCGGATGTGGAGGCAGACGGTTCAACGGGCATTACCCTGGGCGGTAGTGGCGCGAGCGGTGTGCCAGCAGATGTAACGAACCTCACCTCGCCAACCTCTTCAGTCGTCACGGTTTTAAAGGAGGTCACCGATGCATCCAGCTTAGCGATGCCGCGTGTTGGTCGCATGACCTTCCAGGTAGGTGCTTCGGCCTCACAATCAATAACTATCGACTTGGCTGACTTTGGTAAAAAGGGTCCGATTACTGGGGGCGTGACCTCAGACGTAGACAAGTTGGTGCCCTCGATTCGTATTGATACACCTGAGGGTGCAGCGGCTGTGCTGGCTGCATTGGATAGCGCGATGGATAAAGTCAACGCTACGCGCGGCTCGATGGGCGCGGTGATGAACCGCCTGGAGCATGCGATCGACAACCTGACCAACGTGTCGACCAACACGACGCAGTCACGTAGCCAGATTCAGGATGCCGATTACGCAAAAGCGTCCTCTGATTTGGCCCGTGCGCAAATTATTCAGCAGGCTGCGACAGCCGTGTTGGCGCAAGCGAACCAATCGCAACAGTCGGTTCTGAAGCTTCTGCAGTAATTTTTAGCAACTGAAGAAGCGTTAGATCCTGGCCCATGGGGCGTGATGAACAGCCGTTTTCTGCGGCATCTGAACGACCTGATTGCCGACGCTGCAAGCACTTTGCAGTGAGCTGGTATCCGCGTGAGCCGTATCTGTGCAAGCTGTTGGGCTTTCGGAGTCTGGCGTTGCCTTGTCTTGAGGTGATGCGCTGCGATGGTCGTCCCTGCACGGGATTTCAGCCCAAGCCGGTCAATACCGAACCCGCCAAGCCCAAGCGCGCTGGCGGCATTCTTGATGTGCGTTCGTAACTTTTTATTCCCTATTAGGCGTGGCTGACGCAGGAGGTTCTGCGTACAGCAACCGCACGCCATTGGCGTGCTCAGCAACCCAACCAAGTCGCGTTCTGAAGATGGCCCAGTCACACATTGGTGATGTCACAAATAAGGCCGCGGTTTAAATTGTTGGCTGGCCAAGCCTCCCTAACGTACGCGGCGGCAGTTGTCCGAGCGACAAAAGTTGCCGGTGCGGCAAAAATCTGACACAGCATAATAAGCCATTGAATATATTGGATAAATTTATGTGGCATCAGAATTGCTTTGAATCACCTGTCGAACTCTTTTTAGGTGATATTGTGGCTAGCAGGCTCGAAACTTCGAATCCCTCGGCTTATGCCTTGTGGCTGGACTCAGAGGGGCTCCCCCCCGCCGAGGGTGTGGCAGCGCTACACACGGTGGGATTACAGGCGATCCCTTTAGGATCGGCGGGTGAACTCGGTATCTCTCCGGTTCGTGTGCAAATGGTGGTGGTGCGCTTACATGATGACACCGCGCCTTTGCGTGAAATTCTTCAAGCCATGCGCTCAGCCCCTGGCAGCTTGCCAGTGGTGTGCCGTGTGGATCGTCATCAGCTGGCCCTTGGCATTCGTGCCATGCGCGAAGGTGCCACTCACGTGTTGGCTTCGGATGATTGGACCACCAACGCATGGCGTGAGCCAATGAACCTGATTGCGCAAGCGCCTTCCGAGTCGCGCTCATTTGTGTTTGTGGATCCAGTGAGTCTTGAATTATTAGCGCTGGCACGACGCGTTGCCCAAGCTGGCGTCACGACTTTGTTAACCGGACCCACGGGCGCCGGAAAAGAAGTATTGGCTCGCGTGCTGCACGATGCATCGTCACGTTGCAACGCGCCGTTTGTTGGCCTGAATTGCGCCGCGATGCCCGAAAGCATGATGGAAGATATGTTGTTTGGTCACGAGAAGGGCGCCTTTACTGGTGCTGCACGTGAACATCCCGGCGTGTTTGAGCAAGCCAATGGCGGCACGTTGTTTTTAGACGAGATCGCCGAAATTCCAGTTGCGCTACAAAGCAAGTTATTGCGCGTACTGCAAGAACGCCAAGTCACGCGTTTGGGTGGGCAAACCGCCATCAATATCGATGTGCGTTTAATTGCCGCCACCAATCGCGATTTACGAGCGGGAATTGCAGCCCGTGAATTCCGCGAGGATTTGTATTTCCGTATCAGCACCTTCCGTTTACGCATTCCCGCGTTGGCCGAGCGTCCGGGTGACATCGTGCCACTCGCGCAACATTTACTCGAGATGCACGCACCGGGTGGACGCGAGTGGCGTTTAACCGCGCAAGCTGAACAAGCGTTAGAAAGTTACGCTTGGCCAGGTAATGTGCGTGAACTGTCGAATGTGATTCAACGCGCGTTGGTCTTGAGCGCGGGTCCGGTGATTGATACAGAGCATCTTTTGTTTGAAGAACCGATCGATGCGCAGAGCAACGCTGTATCGATCGTGTCACGTCGGGCAGAGCAAATCGAAGCGCCAGCCAATCCGGCGCTCGACGCCGCGGTTCGCGATAGCGAGTACCGCACGATCTCTGCGGTGTTGCGTACTTCACCCAACCGCATTGAGGCGGCACGCACTTTAGGGATTAGTCCACGAACCCTGCGTTACAAACTCGCCCGTTTTAAAGAGATGGGCCACAGTATTTCTGCTGAGCGAGGTTAAGCCATGATTGAACCAACAAGTTCGGCGAGTATTGCATCGATGCTTGCGCAAATTCGCCAATACGAGAACCGCGCCAAAGCCGGTGTCGGTGGAGTCGATGTGCCAGCGCTGCCCATCGATCAAAGCGCACCAACAAAACCCAGTGGCTCGGTAAATTTTGGCGGGTTAGTTAAAGGGGCCGTTGATTCAGTCAACGATCTGCAACAGCGCGCGAAAGAGCTGTCAACCGCCTTTGATCAGGGTAAAGAAGTGCCACTTACCGATGTCGTACTTGCGATGCAAAAATCTTCGGTGGCATTTGAAGCAACACTCCAAATTCGTAATAAGGTCATTAAGGCCTACGAAGATATTCGGAACATGCCGGTTTAACGCTGGGCTAAGAGGAATCGAACATGGCTGCTGTAATGCAAAATGCTTCAACCACCACGCCCGGACAAGCTGAGGCGGGAACCAGTCTCGCGCCCGCGACAGCGGCCGGATTGCCTGCAACGGTGCCTGCCACCGGTGTGCAAACGGTGATCAGCAATTTGAATGATGTCTTTCGTCAGGCTGCCGTACGTAAAGCCATGCCGGCGATTGCAGTGATCATTGCGCTTGCGTTGTTGGGCGCCATTTATGCTTGGGTGCAAGAAACACCTTATCGCGCTGTGTTTCCTGGCATGGCAGATGCAGATCAGCAAAGTGCACTTGAAATTTTAAAAACCGCGAACATGAAGCCGCGTATCGATGCGGGTACGGGACAGCTGTCTGTGCCGGCAGGTAAGTATCACGAAGCACGTATTTTGTTGGCCTCGCAGGGTGTGCCTAAGCAACAAACGCGTGGCGTGTTGGATTCGCTCAAAGATCAATCCGCGATGACCACCAGTCAGTTCATGGAACAAGCGCGCTACTCAGCGGCGATCGAACAAGAGCTGGCCAAAAGTATTGGGCAAATCTCTACCATTCAGAGTGCCCGTGTGCACTTAGCGCAAACCAAACAAAGCGTGTTTGTCCGCGAGCGCACGCCAGTCAAAGCTTCAGTGGTGGTCACGCCATTTAATGGCCGTGTCGTTGCGCCCACGCAAGTCCAGGCCATTGTGCATTTGGTGGCCTCTAGCGTGCCGTACTTGTCCGCTGATGATGTGTCGGTGGTGGATAACTTAGGAAATTTGCTAACGCGTCGTGCAGCAGATGCCGGCATGGGTTTAACCACTGCGCAAGTTGAGCATAAGCAACAAATTGAAGAGACGTATCGCAATCGGATCGTGCAATTACTCGAACCGGTGGTGGGTGAGGGCAATGTGCGCTCACAAGTGGACCTAGTGGTGAATTTCACGCAAGTAGAAACCACCTCGGAAGACTTTGATGTGCGTAAAGAGGGCTCTAAAACGCGCTCAGAAATGTTGTCTGAAGAGCGTAGCGCTGTGCTCGATCCATCGGGTGTTCCAGGGGCGCTTTCCAATACGCCGCCGCCTGAGCCACAAACCAATACCGACACCAAGCCAAGCAGCGAAGGTAAAGACTCGCGTGGCGCGGTCAATAGTAAGTCGACACGGAATTACGAGCTAGATAAAGTCGTGCGTCATGTGAAAAATCAAACCGGTGTGCTTGAGCGAGTGTCCGTGGCGGTGGTCATTAAAGAGCGTGCGCCTGTCAATAAAGACACCAAAGATGCGAAGGACGCAAAAGATGCAAAGGGTGCTGCTGACACCGAGGGCGGTTACACCAAAGAAGAGATTGAGCGCTTACAAGGGTTGGTGCGTGGGGTGGTGGGCTTTGATGAAAAGCGCGGTGACTCCGTGACGATTGTGCCGGCAAAATTTGAAGTCGGTCCCGGCCCTGGTTCGATGATTCCTTGGTACGAAAACGACATGGTGGTGAGTAGCTTAAAAGTGGGCTTAGCGACGTTTGTTCTGATCGC
>CAWUMP010000196.1:0-4931 GCA_963923385.1 uncultured bacterium
CGTGGGCTCGGAGATGTGTATAAGAGACAGAGGCGGTATTACGCAAGGTGCGGGGCAAGTGTTTTGCGAACAAGCGATTTACGATCAGTCAGGTCAATTACTCACCGGTAGTTTTATGGATTACGCCATGCCTCGTCCCGGCTTGGTCGACGGTTTAATGTTGATCGAACATCCGGTGCCCACCGCCACCAATCCGTTGGGTGCCAAGGGGGTTGGCGAGGCGGGTGTGACCGGTTCATTACCTGCGTTGATGAATGCCGTGTTGGATGCGTTGCGTACTCAAGGGGTCACCCACTTTGATATGCCCGCATCACCGCAGCGCATTTGGCGTGCGTTGCAATCTGCAAAAGCTGGCCAGCCGTCTGCCTTGTCCGTCCATGCGTAACGCGCTTCTCACTCTGCTGTGGTGTTGCGCGGTGATGACCTCGCCATTGTTCGCAGCAGAAATCGTGCGTTGCACGGATGCGCAAGGTCGTGTGAGTTACGAGGATGCAACGCCGGTGTTGAAATCAAATTGCAAACGCTTGGATGATCGGATGAACATTTTCTCGCCACCGCCGATGCCGCCTGAATCGCCGAGCGCCACACCGCGACCAGCGCCTGCTGTTGCCCCAGTAAAACCGCCTAGCCCTCCAAGCTCGGTTGCGCCATCGGCCAGTCCGACTGCGAGTGATCATCCTGCAAATCTGCAAGCACTCGAAGCGCAACTTCAAGCCGCGCGTGCTGCCTTAGCGGAGCAAGAGGCGATACGTAATGGCAATGAGCGTAACTATCAGCGTGTCTTAGATCGACTCAAACCTTACCAAGACGCAGTCGAGCGCATTGAGCGCGAGATTGAATCTACACAAACACGCACAAAGTAGTTCGCTCACGCGCAGTTTCCTGTCGCCGGATCCATGCATCAAAGCATGGATCCATCAAGCCTAAATTGTATTCAACAGTGTTGTGCAGCGACCCAGCCCGATGACCAGGCCCACTGAAAGTTGTAACCCCCAAGCCATCCGGTCACATCGACCACCTCGCCAATAAAAAATAATCCCGGTACGGCGTTCACCTGCATCGTCTTTGAAGACAATGCGCGCGTATCGATGCCACCGAGTGTAACTTCGGCTTTGGCGTAGCCAAGGGTGCCCGAGGGCATGAGAGTCCAGTGCTTGAGTAATTGCGCGGCGTGTTCAAGCGCTTGATGAGACATCTCGCCAATAGGTTGCGTGTAGCCATGGATTTGCGCCCAAGCTTGTGCAAAACGTCGTGGCATGTGTTCGGCCAGCACTTGTGCAATCGATTGTCGAGTCGCACTTGCGGATGCAAATAAAATGTGCGGATCGACCCCGGGTAATAAATCCAACGTGATGGGTGCGCGTGGCGTATGTTGTTGCCAATAACTCGAGGCCTGCAATATCGCCGGACCCGATAACCCGCGATGCGTGATGAGTAAGTCTTCGGCAAATTGGGGCGCATGGGTATAACCGCGCGCCATCACTGGCAACGAAACACCGGCCAAGGCGCGTAGTACGTCGAGCGTGTCTGGCGCCAATGCCAGCGGAACCAAGGCTGGGCTCGGTGCGATCACCGGCACACCAAATTGTTCTGCTAGTTGATAGCCCAGTGGCGTCGCGCCAATCGTTGGCACGGCGAGCCCACCGCACGCCACCACGAGCGACGTACTGCGAAACGTACCCACGTTGGTGTGCACGCAAAATCGTCGTGGGTGATGTGGGGTTGTTTGCGTAGAGGATGCATCGGCGATTTTTTCAACATGCAACACCTGCGCTGGATGCGCCCATTGCACCTCTGCGGCAAGACATTGCGCGAGTAAGAGGTTGGTGATTTGCGTGGCGCTGCCATCACAAAATAACTGCCCAAGTGTTTTTTCGTGATATGCAATCCCGTTCGAGGTAATGAACGCGATGAAATCTGCCGCACTGTATTGCGCGAGTGCGGAGTGACAAAAATGTGGGTTTTGCGACAGATAATTCTTGGCGCTGACTTCGCGATTGGTGAAGTTGCAGTGGCCGCCACCAGAAATCCGGATGCGCTCACCAATGTTCTCGGCATGCTCAATGAGCAGTACACGGCGACCGCGTTGCGCAGCATGTGCCGCGCAAAATAAACCCGCTGCACCCGCGCCGATGATGATGACATCCATATCCATTGAGGTGAGTGTACAGACTCTGCATGTACTGAGCGCTTGACGTTGGTCAGATGGCGCGCGCTTGAGCTCTGCTTGGGGTACAGGCAGACTGTGCGTATGCATTACGATATTTTCTGCAAAGTCGTCGATAACTTCGGGGACGCCGCGGTGTGTTGGCGTCTCGCGCATCAATGGATGCAGGAGCAACAGGCCGAGGTGCGACTCTTTATCGATCAACCGCAGGCCTTGATGGCCTTGCGTCCCGCGCAGTTTGTCTCGCCGCTCGATCGCGCGCACCACGCATCCCATGGGGTGGATTGGCAGTTTGGTCAGCCCGGACATGGCAGTTTGACGGTGCATCATTGGCGCCAAGACATGGCGTGGACGTTACCAGCGTCGCCGTATCCCATCGCTGTGATTGAGGCTTTTGCGTGTGGTCTACCCCCGTCTTATGTTGATCAATTGGTCGATCGAGCGCATGTGTGGGTGGTGCTGGAGTATTTCAGCGCCGAAGATTGGGTGCACACACACCACGGTTTACCTTCGCCGCATCCGCGTTTGAAGTTGAATCGCTATTATTTTTTTCCGGGTGTGCACGTAGGGACCGGTGGATTGCTGCGAGCCAGCGATGACCAGATGCATCGGCATGACACCACAACGCGAGCGCAACGACGTCATGATTTTTGGTCAGCGCGCGGTGTTGCCTCTGTGCAAGAAGACGCGTTACACATTTCATTATTTGGTTATGAAAACGCGGCCCTACCGGAATTGTTTGCAGCATGGACCCACAGTGAGCAACCGATTCAGCTTGCCGTTTGCGACAGCCCGATGCGCACGCAATTACAAACGCTCATTGGCGGTGCGGCACTTCGCTCTGGTACGACTCACCAATGCGGGGCCGTGCAACTCAATGTGCTGCCATTTATGGAACAACCGCAGTACGACCAATTGCTACACATCAGTGATTGCAATTTCGTGCGAGGCGAGGATTCGTTAGTGCGTGCGTTTTGGGCGGCACGTGCTTGTGTGTGGCAAGCCTATCCGCAAGCGGGCAGGGTGCATCAGCAAAAGGTGGACGCATTGTTGGCCTGTTATGCCGAGGCGCTTGAACCTCAACCACGTGTGGCGCTGACGCAGTTATGGCAAGCATGGAACGCCCAACGCGCGTTTTCTGAGTCCCCCACCGCTGTATGGCAAGCGTTTGTCGCTGTCCTGCCGTTGCTGCAAACGCACGCACCGCGATGGGCAGCGCAGTTGCGGGGGTTGGGGGATTTGGCGAGCAATTTGGCGCGTTTTTGCGCGAAACGGCTAGAATAGCGGGCTGCATTGGTCAGCGCGCTCATTTTTACTGCGTTGATTTCGGCGGTGACTTAGACCCTACAGTACAGAACGGAAACGCAATGAAAACTGCTCAAGAGATACGCTCAGGCAACGTCATTATGGTTGGTAAAGATGCCTTGGTTGTACAAAAGGCCGAGTTCAGTAAATCGGGCCGCAATGCGTCGGTCGTGAAAATGAAACTCAAAAACTTGCTCACCGGCTCAGGAACCGAAACCGTGTTCAAGGCCGATGAAAAATTCGAGATGGTCACGCTCGAACGAAAAGAAGTGACTTACTCGTATTTTGCCGAACCTTCGTATGTCTTTATGGACGCTGACTTCAATCAGTATGAAGTCGATGCCGATGCCATGGGCGATGCGCTGAGTTATTTAGAAGATGGGTTGCCAGCAGAGATCGTGATTTATAACGATCGCCCCATCGGTGTCGAAATTCCACAAACATTGGTGCGCGAAATCAGTTACACCGAGCCTGCTGTGCGTGGTGATACATCGGGCAAAGTGCTCAAGCCTGCCAAACTCGCCACCGGGTTTGAAGTGGCGGTGCCGCTGTTTTGCGAGACTGGCGACAAAATTGAAATTGACACGCGTACTGGCGAGTATCGCAATCGCGTGAAGGGCTAAGCATCGCGCTTTTCCGGTTGCAGGAATGACATGACAGCTGTCTTCGGGCAGCTGTTTGTTTTTGTGCGACCTGTTTCTTATGTCTGTCTGCGGCGGAATTAAAACTCAGCGTGCATGCGCAGGGCGTAAACGTTGACTGGACCGCGTGCGCTGTTATACGCCGGATTATTGATGCGTTGCGCATCCGCTGTCAGCGTCAATAGCTTGTTCACGCTTAAACTGTAATACGCTTCCAACACTTGTTCGGCGCGATAGCTGAGCGCGCCGTCGCCAATAAAAAACGACATGCCTCCTGCTGCAAGATAGCGACGACGTTCGTTTGAAAGCGTATTGCGTCCGAGCGAAATCCCAATCGCATCATCGTTGCGGCCCCACGCACCGCCCTTGAGTTGTAAACCACTCGAGAACGAACCGTCGGCTTCGGTAAAGGCGTGCGTCTCTGTGCGGCCATCGGCTTTCATGGCGCGTAAAAACCACCCAGCGTGTGTGCTCAGCGCTTGTTCGATGTTAATGCCTACGCCGTATTTAATTTGTTCGCCATTGCGCACATTTAAAATAGCTTGCGTGCTCGAGGGGTTGGCGGCGAGATACTGTGTCGCGTCATCAAAGCGCGCTAACACCGCGCGGTTACGCCAAGCCAATACACGTACCTTGCCTGGTTGGTTGCCGATGCTGTGTGCGCGTTCAATTTCAAATTGATCGCCGTAATGCTTGCCGATGGCGTAGTCCACAGCCAGACCATTGGGTTCGCGTGGTCCGGTCATGCGTCCGGCACGTAGGGCCCAGTTTTCTTTGTACCACTCCAGGGCGGCGCCCCATCCAAATCCACGTGAATC
>CAWUMP010000197.1:0-4921 GCA_963923385.1 uncultured bacterium
TCGATCGCACCGAGCTATCTGTCGATGCATCGTCCGGGGGCGCGTTACGATCAACTGCGCAAAGGCGCACGGCGCTAAGCGCATGGCATTACAAGCCTATGTGGTCGGCGGTGCGGTGCGCGATGCACTCTTAGGCTTACCTGCGGGCGATCGCGATTGGGTGGTGGTGGGCGCGACACCCGAAGAGATGAGTGCCGCAGGATATAGCGCGGTAGGTCGAGACTTTCCGGTGTTTTTGCATCCGCAAACGCATGAGGAATACGCCTTAGCGCGCACCGAACGAAAAAGTGGTCGCGGCTATAAAGGCTTTACGGTGTACGCGGCACCTGATGTCACACTCGAGGCAGATTTACGTCGCCGCGATCTCACCATCAATGCAATGGCGCGTGATGCAGATGGACAACTGATCGATCCGTTTGGTGGGCAACGCGATTTACAAGCAGGGGTACTGCGTCATGTAAGTGATGCATTTATTGAAGACCCCGTGCGTATTTTGCGTGTCGCACGATTTGCAGCCCGTTTTGGTTTTGTGGTGGCACCCGAAACAGCGGCACTGATGCAACGCATGGTGCGCGATGGCGAAGCAGATTTTTTAGTCGCAGAGCGTGTGTGGCAAGAGTTTTCGCGCGGGTTGTGCGAAGCGCGACCACAGGCGATGTTTGAAGTCTTAACGCAGTGCGGTGCTTTACAGCGCTTGATGCCACCGCTGGCCGCTTTGTTAGTTGGCCCGCATCGCGATGCAGCGTTGTCTGCCTTGGCGCGAGCGGCACAAGCACAAGCACGCATGGAAGAACGTTTTGCCGTGCTCGCTTGGTTTGCAGCACCAAGTGCTGAAGGTGACTTTGTTACCTTGTTCGATGCGCTACGCGTGCCGACCGAAACACGAGATCTGGTGTTGATGGCGATGCAATGTCGGGTTGCGCTCGAGGGCGCGCTCGAGGCCGATGCGCGGGCGTTACTGGATTTATTGAAACGCGCCGATGCGATTCGTCGACCGGCGCGATTTGCACAACTACTGTGCGTGATGCAGTTTGCGCAGCCGTCGTGTGAACCCACCGTTGCGCGACTCAACCAAGCGTTGCATGCTGCTCATTCCGTAGATGCTGGCGCAGTGGCCGCGCGTGCGACACATCCAGCAGAGATTGCACGCTGTGTGGATGCCGCGCGCCTTGCTGCGATTACCTCAGGATGCCCATGAGCTGGAATCAATGCAAAGCACATCTCGGTTTGTGGAGCCACAATCTGTGGCGCAATCTGCTGGCCGGTACGCGCCTGGCGTTCGGGTTATCCGTACCAGCGCATGCGTTTCGTGTGTCGTTTGTAGACCTGATTTGGCTCACGCTGATCGATTGGATCGGGATCGTTATCTCTGCGGCTTATCAAGATCCGGGTGAAGTGTTTAATCCGCAATCGTTGGTTGGTTTTTTTGCACAAACGACCTTAGCGCTGGGTGCGGCGGCATGGATTGCCACGGTGTATCGACGGCAGGCCTTGGCCTTGGCGTTGATGGTGGCGTGGACAGCGAGCGATCCATTTTTTCAGGTCATCATGGCCGCTACGAGCTGGATGGGTTTTCCGTTATTGGATGCCTACGCGTGGATGGTTTTCCTAATTTGGATGTTGGTGGCGGCACTGCGTGCCGTTTGGGTGTTGGCTGGCGCACGCGGGACACGGCGCCGTCCGTTTTACTGGTCGATTGGTATTGTGTTGTTCCTGTTGGTGTTGCAGGTTGGTGTGATGCCACGCCAGCCCGTTTGGCTGAATGCGCCAGAAGAAACTGATGCAACACTGTCACCATTACACACAGAGCAGGTGTTTCATTTACAAGGGGCGTTACTTGAGCGCACGATGCAATCGATTGCATCGGGTACGCGCGGTCGAACCGAAATGTTTTTTGTCGGCTTTGCCCCTGACGGTAGTCAGCCGATGTTTTTTGATGAACTGCAAGCAGTACAGGCGATCGTCAGCGAACGTTTTCAATCAGCCCAACGCACAGTGATCTTGAGTAATGATCCGCGCGTCGTACAGACCCATCCGTTGGCTATCGCGACGAACTTGCGGCGGACCTTCACGCAGGTGCGCGCGCGCATGAACAACGATGAAGATGTGCTATTGCTCTACATTGCCGGGCAAGCTGATGCGAGTTATTTACTTCCCGCAGTTGCGCCCGGGTTAGCGTTACAGCCGATTAATCCAACGCTCGTTGCGCGTGCGTTACAAGATGCCGGTATTCGTTGGAAAATAATTGTGGTGTCTTCCTGTTATGCCGGTGGATTTATTGAGCCATTAAAAGATGAACATACACTCATCCTCACCAGTGCGGCAGCCGATCAGTTGTCGCTGGGTTGTATGACCAACGATCCATGGACTGCGTTTGGTGCGCCGTTATTTAAAGAGGGCTTGGCAAAGTCAACGTCACTACTGACCGCGTTTACGCAGGCGCGCGAATCCATTGCTGCCGCCGAACGCGCGGCAGATTTACCGGCATCATCGCCCCAACTATTTATCGGGGCAGCGATGGAAAAAAAGCTCAAGGCACTTGAGGCAAAAAAATAATCAGTAGTCTTTATAATCATGAATGACGCACCACGCAGTAACGACGAATTTATTCACCGGAGGTAAGCACACATGATTGATCTCTACACCTGGACCACACCGAATGGCCGCAAAGTTTCGGTCATGCTTGAAGAGTGCGGCTTAGCCTATCGCGCACATGCTGTGAATATCGGAAAAAACGAACAATTCAAGCCCGAATTTTTGGCGATGAACCCGAATCACCGCATTCCAGTGATCGTTGATTCGCAAGGCCCAGATGGTAAGCCGCTGACGCTGTTTGAATCGGGCGCAATTCTGGTTTATCTCGCTGGTAAGGTCGGAAAATTTTTACCGCAAAGCGATCGTGGTAAGTACATCGCGCTGCAATGGTTGATGTTTCAGATGGGGGGCGTGGGCCCAATGTTTGGTCAAGCGCATCATTTCTTACGTGCCGCACCTGAGCAAGTGCCCTACGGCATTAAACGCTATACCGAAGAAACCAAGCGCTTGTATGGTGTGCTCGACAAGCGCTTATCCGAGGCTGCATTTTTGGCGGAAGAATATTCCATTGCCGATATGGCCACCTATCCGTGGGTGGCGCGTCACGAATGGCATCACGTCGATCTAGCGGCGTTTCCAAATGTGAAGCGCTGGTATGACACGATCAGTCGTCGTCCCGCCGTGGTGCGCGGGATGGCCGTGCCTGCCGTTTAAGAGGCGCTATAAGGTGTGACTGCGATCGCCGCGGCCAAATCCCGGTGGCGCAGTCATCGCCCGACCCAAACACAGCACCTTAAATAATTCGCCCATCTCTGCGGGCGAAAGCAAACGTTGCGCTTGACCCGCTAGCGCGGGGTAGCGTGTCTCGTTTGGATCGGTACGCGCAAGGACGTTTAATAGCCCGGCATCAATTAAAAATGACGCTTGTGTGGTGTAACCAAGTACGTCTAATCCAGCGGCTTGCGCTGCGCGGGCGCACGCTGAAAAATCGATGTGTGCGGTGATGTCTTGTAAGCCAGGCAAATAAAACGGATCCGTGTGTGCGTGATGTCGGTAATGACACATCAATGTTCCGGTGTTGCGCTGTGGATGCCAAAACTCCTGCTCAGCAAATCCGTAGTCGATCAAAAAAATCACGCCACGTTGTAGTGATTCGCCAAGCGAGTGGATCCATGCTTGGGCCTGTAGACCCAATTCACTGTCATACGGCGTGGGTACGCAGATGCGTTGTGCACCCTGTAACAGCGTGGCGGTCGCTGGACGCAGCGACCAGCTCAGCGCACCCTGTTGATCCACCGATACGCCACGCGAAAAAATGCCGGTGTCATCCCAACGCACCGCTTCAACAGGCAGGGCATCGAGCACTTCGTTTGCAATGACCACGGTGTCACTTAACTGGGGCAAACGATCCAACCACATGCAGCGTTGCACTAAATGCGGCACGCGTTGCGTGAGAGTTTGGCGTTGCTCAGCAATCAGTGCCGCGCTCGGCTCAAGAATCAAGTAACGCGTAGGCAAAGCCTGCATGTGTTCGAGTTCAAGTAAAAGTGCTGCGGCAAATGCGCCGGTGCCGGCGCCAAACTCAAGCACTTGGTTGAGACCTTGCTGCATCAGCGGTGTGATGGCTTGGGCGAAGGTTTGTGCAAACAATGACCCTAACCCGGGTGCGGTGATGAAATCACCGGCCTCACCAAACCGCGTCGCCCCGCCTGCGTAATAGCCCAAGCCTGGTGTGTACAGCGCCAACTGCATATACCGCGCAAACGAGATCCACCCGCCCGCCTGAGAAATTTCGGTACAAATATGTGCGTGGAGCGCATCACTCGCGGCGCGTGCTTCAACCGACGGTGTGGGCAAGGTGGGTAAGATTGACATAGAGAATACGCGAGCGCTGCATGCGAATGGTCACCGGCATGCTCACTCATTTGGGTAGAATCTGCAATGCTTCAGCGTCCACCCGGCGCTAAAAATATCGATCACGAAGGCTTGTGCATGCGGTTGCGCGTTGGCCTGTAGGCATCGATCTCGATACAAATGCAATGTGCTGCACTTCATGGATCGTCCTTTGAACGCTATTGATCATCACAAGGTGGTGTTTATTACCGGTGCAGCACGACGGGTCGGCGCTGCGATTGCGCGACGGTTGCACGCACAAGGTGCGCGGGTGGTGTTGCACCACCGCGATAGCGCGAGTGAGGCGCAAGCATTGGCAAACCAACTCAATGCAGTGCGCGCCGATAGCGCTCGATGTATTCAGGCCGATTTACTGCAAGCCGATTTCACGCAAGTGGCCAAAGAAGCGCAAGCGCAGTTTGGACAGATCGATGCGTTGGTGAATAACGCGTCGAGTTTTTATCCAACAGCCATCGGTGAAGTCACGGCTACA
>CAWUMP010000198.1:0-4849 GCA_963923385.1 uncultured bacterium
AAATTTCGCGAAACATGCTGCGATCCAATTGCCAATCGGTGCGCATCGGACGCAATCGGCTCGATGGACGAATTAAATACAGCATCATCACAAGCGTTGAGAACGCGGCCGCACAGACATAAGCTACGCCAGCGCCGCGTATCCCCATCGCCGGTACACCGGCTGCACCTTGAACCAGCAAGCCACACAACGGAATGTGGACCACACTTGCTGCTGCGAGTGTGAAGGCCGGCACGCTCATGTTGCCGCTACCGCGCAAGATGCTGGCTAACGTATTCGCCAGCCATACTAAGATGCTGCCGGCAAACAACATGTTCGAGTAAGCAAGCGCTTGTGCGAGCGTGTCTTCGTTTTGCCCACCGAGCAATTGATAAATGCTTGGACCTAAAACCAACAAGAGCAGCGTAAACAACGCGCCCATTCCTAGTCCAATGACCAATGCATGAACCACCAAGCGACGTGCGGTGGCGAGATCGCCTGCACCCAATGCACGTGCAATGGCCGAAGACACGCCCCCACCCATCGCACCAGCTGACGTCATTTGTAACAGCATGACCAACGGAAAGACCAGTGCAATACCAGCCAGAGGAATGGTGCCGAGTTGCCCGACAAAATAACTGTCGGTGATGCTCACGGCGGATTGAAAAGCCACCAACACAACGCCTGGTGCCGCCAAGCGCAACAAGGTGCTGACGATCGGGCCGTGTAACAGGCGTTCGGTGCGGGAGGCTGTTGTTGATGCGGTTGACATAGCGACGCAGCCTAACAGGCGAATCAATGTGTCGTCACCTAGATTCGCAGCGCTTGCACTGATTCATGCGCATCGCACGGTGGTTTCGCTGGCAAGACCGAGTCCACCTCAGGTGAGGCGCTAGAATGAACAATTCGTTACTTTGGACTTCGCATGGATCGGACCCAGCGCAACGTCGCCTTGCTCGCTGCTTGTCAGGCCATGTTGTTTACCAATAACTCCACCCTGATCGCGATTAACGGATTGGCCGGATTTGCCTTAGCCCCATTTGGCGCGCTGGCCACCTTACCGGTGACCTGTTGGGTGCTTGGTGGCGCGGTCACCACCATGCCCGCGTCTTTGTATATGCGTCGGGTGGGTCGCCAAACCGGACTCTCGCTCGGCACAGTGCTGGGTATCTTAGGCGCCTTGCTGTGTGCCTTCGGTGTCAGCCAAGAAAATTTCTGGCTGTTGTGTGTCGGCACGTTTGTGTGTGGCGGCTACAACGCGTTTGGTCAGTACTATCGATTTGCCGCGGCAGATACCGCCAGTGCGGCGTATCGCAGCCAAGCGATTTCATTGGTGCTCGCAGGTGGCTTGGTGGGTGGGATTATTGGACCCTCGGTGAGTCGTGTCAGTGTCGATTTTTTTGCGACGCGGTTTATGGGCGCTTATCTTTCGTTAACCGTGTTTGCACTCATCACGATGTTGATCCTTCGTTTTATTCAGATCCCCAATCCCAGTACAGAAGAGCAACGCACGACCGGACGTCCCTTACGCGAGATTTTGCAGCAGCCGCGTACAGTGGTTGCCATTCTCTCGGGGGCGGTGGGTTTTGGTGTCATGAATTTTTTAATGACCGCCACACCGCTCGCGATGGGTTTGTGTGGTTATCCCTTTGGTGATGCTGCGCTGGTGATTTCTTCGCATGTGATTGCGATGTTCGCGCCATCGTTTTTCACCGGCAAGTTGATTCAACGTTTTGGCGTGCTCAATATGATTGGTGTTGGCGTGCTACTCAATTTTGGTAGTCTGAGTGCCGCGTTATCTGGCGTCAGTTTTGCGCATTTTTGGCTGGCGCTGGTGCTGCTGGGTGTGGGTTGGAATTTTATGTATATCGGCGGGACGACTTTACTGACCGAAACCTACCAACCCGAGGAGCGGGCCAAAACGCAAGGCGCCAACGATTCGCTGGTGTTTGCGATGATGTTACTTTCCTCTCTATTTTCTGGTCTGACCGTGACGCAAGCCGGATGGATGCAGGTGAATCTCGCCGCCTTCCCGTTGTTGGTTGTGGTGTTACTTGCTGTACTGTGGTTGATGTGGCGGCAACGCACACGCTTGTCTTAAGGAATTGCATGCCACCAGTTTTTGAACCACCCGCGCGCGACGGACAAACCATCCATGAAGTTGATACGCCCGCCTTGCTCATCGATTTAGACGCCTTTGAACGTAATCTCGCGACGCTGCCGCGTGCCTTAGCCACCTTGGCCCATCCAATCAAGGTGCGCAATCATGCAAAGACGCATAAATCGCCTGAGATAGCGCGACGCCAAATTGCCGCAGGCGCGGTGGGCGTGTGTTGCCAAAAAGTCGCGGAGGCTGAGGTGCTGGTGCAAGGCGGGGTACGCGATGTGCTGATTTCGAATGAAGTGGTTGGCGCCACCAAACTCGCGCGCTTAGCCCAACTAGCCGGACAAGCACGCCTTGGGATTTGCGTGGATGCAATAGAACAAATCAACGCCCTTGCCGAGGCCACACAAGCGGCGGGCACATCGATCGATGTGTATGTGGAGATTGATGTCGGCGCTCAGCGTTGTGGCGTTGTGCCAGGTCGAGCAGCCTTGGTATTAGCACAAGCGATTGTGGCGCAGCCGAGTTTGCGATTTAAAGGCTTGCAGGCGTATCACGGCCCAGCTCAACATGAACGCACGATCGAAGCACGACAAGCCCGGATCGCTCGCGCCATTGCGGCGGCTCGCATGACACGTGATTTGATTCGGTCTGCAGGCATCGATTGCCCCGAGGTGATGGGGGCGGGCAGTGGCAGTTTTATGTTTGAAGCCGCCAGTGGCGTATATACCGAAATCCAACCGGGCTCGTATATTTTTATGGATGTGGATTACGCCAAAAATGCGTGGACTGCGCCGCAGCCGACGTTTGAGCATGCGTTGTTTGTGTTGGCCACAGTCATGAGTCGACCCACTGCACAACGACTGGTGTTGGATACCGGATTAAAAGCCCTGAGTGTGGATTCGGGTTTGCCGCGCGTATGGCAGCGTGAGGGTGTGCACTTCACAAAAATTTCGGATGAACATGGTGTGTGTGATATCGATGTTGGAGTCAGCGCGCCAGCCTTAGGAGAAAAAATTCAGTTGATCCCAGGTCACTGCGATCCCACGGTCAATTTGTACGATTGGTATGTGTGTGTACGAGGTGGTGTGGTTGAAGCTGTCTGGCCGATCCTTGCGCGAGGTGCGTTTTATTAGCCCGACACGACAACGCCGTCAGCCGTCGCGCACGACGTTGGTGGTGAGCGAAGAAGACGGCGTGCGTTACTTGCATCAAGGCGGCGACTATATTCAAAGCGCCATGCGTATCGATGCTCCATTTGATCTCGAACTCGACTACACGCGCACGATGCTGGCGTTTCTGTTGTTTGTGCCGCGGCCACGCGATGTGTTGTTTCTGGGTTTGGGTGGGGGGTCGTTACCCAAATTTTTATTCAAGCGCATCCCGCGGGTTCGGTTGCGTGTGCTTGAGCTCGATCCTGCAGTGATCACCGCGGCTCGCGCGTTATTTCATCTACCCAAAAATTCTGCGCGCTTACAAGTCGACTGTGGCGATGGGGTCTGTGCGGTGTATGCCGCGCGTGGTGCCTATGATGTGTTGGTACTCGATGCATTTGATGACGGTGCCCAAGTCAGCGCCTGTGTTACCGAAGATTTTTATCGCGCGGCTGCCCAAGCCTTAAAGCCAGGTGGCGTATTGGTAGCAAATTATTTTGGTCATGACCGACGCTACCCAACCTACTTAAAGCGCTTGGCGCGCGCCTTTGATGGACGGGTGTTGAGTTTGGATGCGCGTGAAGACGGTAACGTGATTGCGTTGGCTTTTCAGAACGGTCCGGATCATGTGGCATGGCAATCGTTACGTGAAGTTGCAGCAGGGCTGAGCGCGCGGTTGGACATCGACTTTGATCAGATGGTGTCTGGGCTACGTCGACGTAATCGCTATACACGTCGCGACCTATGCATTGTCCAGGGCGGTGAAGCGTGAGTGCTGAGTGGATCGACGTGTTGGCGATTGCAGCGATCGCATTTGGTGGAGCGTTGATTTATGGCATTACGGGGTTTGGTTCGTCGCTGTTTACGATCCCGTTGGCCACGCACTTTATTCCGCTACCGTTTGCGCTCGCCTTGTATTCGATTTTAGATTTATCGTTGGCCTTACGTTTGGGGTTAACTGATCCACGCAATGCGGTGCGTACCGAGTGGATACGCATTGTGCCGTTCATGGTGGTAGGCACAATTGCAGGCGTCACCTTGTTGGTGCACTTGCCGCGTGCGGTGAGCATGCTGTGCTTGGGCTTATTTATTTTGAGTATGGCGGTTTCGACCTTTGTGCGTGCCAGCGCCTTGCGTAGCGTGTCACAAGCTTGGGCGATGGTGGCTGGTGTGGCCGGTGGCGTGGCTAGTACGCTGTTTGGTGCTGGCGGTCCGCCTTATGCGATCTATTTGTCGCGTCGCCCCTTGAGTAAAGAACAATATCGCGCCACGTTGGGGATCTGTTCTATTTTTAGTATTTCGATGCGCGTGATCGCTTTTTTACTCACCGGCTTATTACTGAGCTTAAAGCCTTGGTTATGGGCGCTGGCTGCAATCCCTGCGTCATTTGCTGGCATGTGGACTGCCACGCGATTGTTTCATCGTATGTCGCGCGATCACTTGATGCGCGCGGTGGGCGTGGTCTTGGCGTGCTCGGGTGTGTCGTTACTCATTCGCGCTGCGATGACGCTTTAAATTACGCCGATTTTTCTCGCATCGTGACAAATTCTTCGGCCGCGCTTGGATGGATGCCGATGGTGGCATCAAATTGCGCTTTGGTCGCACCACACTT
>CAWUMP010000199.1:0-4819 GCA_963923385.1 uncultured bacterium
GACGAGCGCGTCGATTTTTGGTTGCGCTTGCCACGACAGCCCAAAGCCTATGCTCGAGGCTTATACGCCGCGTTACGCGAATTGGATCAAGCGCAATGCCAAGTGATGTTGGTGGAAGCCCCACCAGATACGCCCGAATGGCAAGCCGTGCTTGATCGTTTGCGTCGCGCGTGTCATGCGGCATCTGCATCTGATACGCAATAAAACGCAACACGCGGTTGCTTGCGCGATGCACGCAACATCAATCGTTAACTCACGCGTTGTGCGCCTGGGCGATCTGATTCAACGACAAAACGCGCCAGCGTTTGGCAACTCGAATTTGGTGTTTTTTCATTTTCAAGCGCACGCAAATCGGCACGCCATTGTTGCGCCGTGAGTTCAACGCGTACATAGCCGCGGTGTTCACTGTGCCCGTACTTAAGATGGGGATTTTGCTTGAGTAAGGTATCCACGCTGGCTTGTGTGGGCCCTTGCGAGGTAATCGATGTGCAGACAAATTCGCTGGCAATGACAGGCGATTGCGCTTGATCAGGTTGAGCATGTAAATCGGCAACCCAAAACAGATGCACATCACCGCCAATCACCACGGGGTTGCGTACGCGTTGTGTGGCGAGCGTTTGGAGCAAGCGTTGACGCGCCGCTGGATAACCATCCCAGCCATCGGTCCATATGCGCGCTGCACCTTGACGATTACGTCGATCGAGTGGCGCCATGAGCGTGGCTTGCGCCAACACATTCCAATGCGCTTTGGTCTGACCAAGACTGTGGTGTAACCACTGTTCTTGCGCTTGCCCCAACATGGTTAAGCTGGGATCGTTGAGCGCGGCACAGCTCTCAACATCAATGATCGCGCTACCACCGGCGCGCGTTGGACACACTTGCGCAGAACGGTACTGGCGTCCATCAAGTAAATGCAGTTGTAGCAGTGCGCCCCATTGCCATTGCGTATGCAACGGCAAATCTGCGCCAATCGGCCGCATCCGCGCGGGCAACGGTTGATGCTCGTAAAACGCTTTGTACGCGGCGGCACGACGTATTAAAAATGCATCGCGTGGCATGCCGTCTTCCGGTCGATCGTTGGCGTAATCGTTATCGACTTCGTGATCATCCCAAGTCAGCACCCAAGGACAAGCCGCATGCGCGCGCTGTAAATCTGGATCGCTTTTGTATAGCGCGTACCGCTGTCGATAATCAGCCAGCGTGTAGGGCTCGCCGGCGTTGTGTTTGCGCACATGCGCGCGACCCCAAGACGACTCATAAATGTAATCGCCAAGAAACGCCACAAAATCGGGTGCATCGTTGGCAATGTGTGCGTGCGCACTAAACCAACCTTGTTCGTATTGCTGGCAAGAGGCAAACGCAAAGTGCACGCGATCGACGAGAGTTTGCGGTGCAGGCGCCGTGCGCGTTCGACCAATGGCGCTAAACGCATCGCCGACACGAAATCGATACCAATACCAACGCGCGGGTGCCAAGCCTGTCACTTCAACGTGAACGGAATGCGCCCACTGCGCATCGGCGATGTGGGTGCCCGAAGCGACGACATCACGCATGGCCTCATCACGCGCCACCTGCCATTGCACAGCGATGGGAAGCGGATCAACACCGCCATCAGCCAGTTGTGGTTGCGGCGCTAAGCGCGTCCATAACACCACGCTGTGATGACTCGGGTAGCCCGATGCCACGCCAAGTTGAAATGGGTCACGTGAAAAATTGGGCGTGACCGGTGTACTTTGTGCACGCAACACCTGCTGCATTGGCAACGTGCCCGCTGCAAGTAAGGCTTGTAAAACGTGACGACGCTGCATCCGAAAACTCCGATAATGAATAAAATGCGGAAACTGTTAGAGTCCGGTCTTGATGATACAAACAAAATTTCCGTTGCGATTGAAACATAGACCCAGACCTTATTTTTGCGAGCAAAGCTGATGTGTCGACGAGTGATTGCTTGGCTTGGTCGCACCGGCTTGGCGCTGGTGGGGTGGCGTTTTGTGGTGTGCTCAGCTCTTCAGCCCAAGTGCGTGGTGGTTGGCGCTCCGCACACCAGTAATTGGGATTTTCCGGTGTTGATGTTGGCTGGGATGGTGCTGGGTGTGCGCCCGTATTGGGTTGGAAAGCACACACTATTTCCGTGGCCGGTAGCGTGGTTGATGCGCGCGTTGGGTGGCATTCCGGTAGACCGGCGTGCCGCATCGAATATGGTCGATCAATTGGTTGAAAAAATGCACGCTTCGGAGCGGATGTTTCTCGTGATGCCACCGGAGGGCACACGCAGCTACACCGCCCATTGGAAAAGTGGGTTCTATCACGTCGCACGCAAAGCCAATGTGCCGATCGTGATGGGGTTTATTGACTACCCGCGTAAACAAGCCGGGCTCGGTCCGGTGTTGTGGCCCAGTGACGACCTCACCGCGGATATGAATCAGCTTCGCGCGTTTTATGCCGATAAACAAGGCAAGCACCCTGCATGGCAAGGCCCAGTGCGTTTGCGTGCGGAGCTCGACGCAGCCCCCACCGATGATGCCGCAACCAAGCACGCACCCGAAGGCCGACCACCCAACGCGGTCTAATTAACCTGCCGACTTTTCTTTGCCGCGATTGCTGTGATATTCGTGTGCAGCGGTGTTGACTAAACTCCGTCGTAGTTCAACAGGTGCATCACGATAAGTGAGTGCGGTGCGGTTAATTGCGAGCAAAGGTGCGTGCTGTTGAATCTTGAGTAACGCAGCGATATCGGCCGTTGCAAGCACGGCAGACAAACGTTCGCTTGAGCGCACGACATTGATGCCATACGCGGTTTGATACAGGTGATAGATCGTGTTGTCACGTTGCTTGAAGCGTTGTGCGGTCAAATCGCTAAAGCGCGCTTGCGGTAGAACAATGTCATCGACGATCACTGGCTGCCCCTCAAGCGATAGCAAATTACGAATACGCAGCACTTTGGCGTGGGCCGCTAACCCAAGGCGCTGGGCTTCGTCTTCAGTGGCTTTCGCGCAACGAAAGTGCAGGGTTTGCGTGGTAGGAAACGCTTGGTGCCCATCGCGACCCACGATATGAAAAAAATGAAACAACAAACGATTGGCATTATGTGTCGCGACAAACGTGCCGCGTCCTTGATGTCGTTGCACGATGCGCTCGGCCACCAATTCATCGATGGCTTTACGCAGCGTGCCGATGGATACGCCATAGCGTTGTGCAAGGCGCGTTTCCGAGGGCAGCGCGACACCGGGCGCCCACTCGCGCTCGATCAAACTTTGCGTGAGTAAGCGTTTTACTTCTTTGTAGAGTGGGCCGTGGCCCTGAGCTGCGCTTTGCGCGATCGTCGGTTGCATCAGGCGCAATTTACCATGCGAATCATGCAGGTCATCTAGTTGACTTGCTGCGCTGCACGCACCTAGACTGCCGGTTCTTTATCCAGACTATTTGCGGAGGCGGGCATGATTCATTTCGTCGTTCACGACGAAGGCGATGGCGTTGGCGTTGTCGTTGTCGAAGGCATTAAAACGGGCCAGACCTTGATCGGCTGGATCATGGAGCAAGACAAAGAAATCAAAGTCGACGCGAAAAACGATATTCCGATTGGCCACAAAGTTTCGCTACGCGAATACAAACCGGGCGATACCGTGATCAAGTACGGCATTGATATTGGCAAGGTGGTTGCACCGATTGCCATTGGCGCACATGCGCATGTCCATAACATCAAGACCAAGCGCTGGTAAGGAAAACAACATGGCCATCGATTTAAGCAAAGCAACTTTTTGGGGTTACAAACGTGAAAACGGGCGCATTGGCGTGCGTAATCACGTGATTATTTTGCCCGTGGACGATTTGTCCAACGCGGCGTGCGAAGCTGTTGCACACAACATCAAAGGCGTGATGGCGTTACCGCATCCGTATGGTCGCTTGCAGTTTGGCGCCGACTTAGATCTGCATTTCAAGACGTTGATTGGTACAGGCGCAAACCCCAACGTCGCCGCCGTGGTGGTGATTGGTATCGAAGATCAGTGGGCGAAGAAAATCGCGGATGGAATAGCTGCTACCGGTAAGCCGGTGTCGTTCTTTGGCATCGAACAGCACGGTGATCATGACACCATCATGCGTGCATCCAAGGTGGCCAAAGAGTATGTGCAGTGGGCTTCAGAATTACGTCGCGTTGAGCGGCCAATGTCTGACTTGTGGATTTCAACCAAGTGCGGCGAATCAGACACCACCTCCGGTTGTGGTGCCAATCCCACCGTCGGTAATGCGTTTGATAAGTTATATCCGCATAAAGTGACTATGGTGTTTGGCGAAACCACCGAACTCACTGGGGGTGAGCATTTGGTCGCGGCGCGTTGCCGTAACGATGATGTGCGCAAAAAATTTCAGTTCATGTTCGATCGCTATCAAGCCATCATCGAGCGCCACAAAACCAGCGATTTATCTGACTCACAGCCCACGAAGGGAAATATCGCCGGTGGTCTGACCACCATCGAAGAAAAAGCCTTGGGCAATATTCAGAAAATTGGCAAGAAGTGCGTCGTCGACGGTGTGCTCGATAAAGCTGAGGAACCCACCAGCCCTGGTTTGTGGTTTATGGATTCTTCCTCAGCCGCCGCCGAAATGGTGACCTTGTGTGCGGCGTCGGGTTACAGCGTGCACTTCTTTCCTACGGGTCAGGGGAATGTGATCGGTAATCCGATTTTGCCAGTGATTAAAATTTGCGCTAACCCGCGCACTGTACGCACGATGAGCGAACACATCGATGTGGATGTGTCTGGCTTGTTGCGTAGAGAAATGACACCCTGTCTCTTATACACATCTCCGAGCCCACGAGACC
>CAWUMP010000200.1:0-4809 GCA_963923385.1 uncultured bacterium
CGCAACAGTGCACCCCAGTGCCAGGTGGTGTGGCATTTCAAGGTGATTGGGAAACTTGCTACGCCGCAAATTTTCATTCGCGTATCGCATCGCGCATATTGTGGCAACTCAGCGAATTTACATATGGCGATGCGCATGACGTGTACGCAGCCGCATATCAAATGCAATGGACGCAGTGGTTTGCCGTCCATTGCAGTATCCGAGTGAATGTGACAGCGATCAAAAGCCCACTAAAGAGTTTGGAGTTTGTGACACTGCGCATCAAAGACGCTGTATGCGACCAGTTTCGTGACGCCGTGGGTCAGCGCCCAGACGTGAGCCGCCAGTTACCCGATGTGCGAATCCATTGTTTTCTCGAAGAAACGCGCGGCACATTTTATTTAGATACATCAGGAGAGCCGCTATTTAAGCGAGGCTGGCGACGCGCGAGTGTTGAGGCGCCATTACGCGAAAATCTGGCAGCCGGTATTTTAAAACTCACGGGTTGGCAGCCAGAGATGCCTTTACTCGATCCGATGTGCGGTGGCGGCACTTTCTTAATCGAAGCCGCAGCGATCGGCTTGAATGTACCGCCGGGGGCGAACCGCAGCTTTGGATTCGAGCGATTAAGTACCTTTGAACAACACGCCTGGAACCGTGTGCGTGATGGTCGTGGGCCGCGTCATCGTCAGCCGCTGTCGTTATTTGGTAGTGACATTGAACAGCGCGCAATTGAAAGTGCGCGAAAAAATTTAATGGCTGCAGGATTTTTGGATCACGTCAAATTGCAGCGACAAGATCTTCTGAAACTAGAAGCGCCTGCATCCTCAGGCGTGATGATTGCAAACCCGCCCTATGGCGAGCGACTTGCCGATGACGAAACGATGGCAGCGTTTTATCCACAATTGGGTCACACCTTAAAGCAACGGTTTGCTGGATGGACATGTTATTTCTTTACCGCAGATTTTCGTTTGGCAAAGCTGATTCGCTTATCGGCTAGTCGTCGTGTGCCCTTGTTTAATGGTGCACTTGAGTGTCGGTTGTTTGAATTTCGGGTGGTGGCTGGATCTAACCGTACCCCGCGGCACAGCACGGTAGATTAAGTTTAAGTCGGAAAATTTTCGCGAATCGCTGCTTTACTGCGTGCTTCAGCGACGCTCACCACCTGACGTCGTACCAAGTCTTGGAGCGATTGATCTAGCGTTTGCATACCAAAGTGCGCACCGGTTTGGGTGGCGGAGTACATTTGCGCAATTTTGTTTTCGCGGATCAAATTACGAATCGCCGGCGTGCCGATCATCACCTCAAATGCAGCAACTCGCCCATGCTCATCGGCCGTTTTAAGTAGAGTTTGTGAAATCACCGCACGTAAACTTTCTGAGAGCATGGCGCGCACCATGTCTTTTTCGCCAGCTGGAAAAACATCGACCACGCGATCAATGGTTTTGGCAGCAGAGTTGGTGTGTAAGGTACCAAACACCAAATGCCCAGTTTCTGCAGCGGTCAGGGCTAAGCGAATAGTTTCAAGATCACGCATCTCACCGACTAACACCACATCCGGATCTTCGCGTAATGCAGAACGAAGTGCATTGGCAAATGAAAGCGTGTTAGCACCGACTTCACGTTGCGAGATGAAGCTTTTATTGGGGGTATGTAGAAATTCAATCGGATCTTCAATGGTCAGGATGTGGACAGGATCACGCCGATTAATGTGATCAATCATCGCGGCCAAGGTGGTTGATTTACCCGAGCCGGTTGGACCAGTGACTAGCACGATCCCGCGTGGAAACGCCACGATCTCTTTGAAGATGGCTGGGGAATTTAATTGCTCGAGGCTTTGGATTTGGGTCGGGATGGTACGCATCGCGGCAGCTGCACCCCGATGTTGGTGATATGCATTGACGCGAAAGCGCGCCAGTTGCGGGACGCTGATGGCGAAATCACATTCCAGTTCCTGAGTAAACGTATTGCGTTGATGAGGGGTCATGACGGAGTGAAGCATCCGTGTGACTTCGGCGTGATCGAGTGCAGGAAGATTAATTTGTCGAACATCTCCATGCACACGGATCATTGGCGGTAATCCCGCAGACAGATGTAGATCAGAGGCTTGGTTCTTAACGCCAAATGCGAGTAAATCAGGCAGTTCCATTACAATACCTCCGGTGACATCAGTGGTTTAGTGCTGAACGGCGTATGGCTGAGATGCTCACCGTACAGGCATTTGTCTGGCTGTGCGGATGCATTGCACTTAGTCTTCACAGCCTTTTCGATCCATCGTTCAACACCCGGTGTTGATGTTGCCCTGCGCTGCGCGCGCTGAACGTCTGCGCTTTCCTGTTGCTTTTGTTCTTGTCCTTCTCCTACTCCTACTCCCATTGACCACAGCCATGGATGGAATCGCCAATCACTTGCAAGCGGTACGTCAACGGATACAAACCGCCGAGCGTGCCGCTGGACGACAAAGTGGATCGGTTCAACTGATCGCCGTTGGAAAATTTCAACCGGCGCAATCACTCAAGCGTGTGTATGAGGAAGGTCAACGCGCCTTTGGCGAGAATTATGTGCAAGAAGCACTGGATAAAATGCAGGCGTTACAAAATTTGTCAGGCCTTGAGTGGCACTTAATTGGACCGTTACAAAGCAATAAAACGCGCGTGGTTGCCGAACACTTTGACTGGGTACATACCCTCGATCGAGAAAAAATTGCTCGGCGACTGTCTGAGCAACGTCCTGCACATATGCCGCCACTCAATGTATTGCTACAGGTAAATAGTTCGAATGAAGAGACAAAATCTGGTGTGGAACCTGCCGCGGTTTCAAGTCTGGCCCACGCCATTGATGCATTACCCGGTTTACGCTTGCGTGGACTGATGAGCATTCCCGCCCCAGCCGACACCTACCAGGCGCAGCGTGCAGCGTTTGCACCCGTGCGTGCGTTATTTCTGCAACTGCAAGCCGAAGGTTTGTCTATCGATACGTTATCGATGGGCATGACACAAGACTTAGAAGCGGCCATTGCGGAGGGCGCCACGCAAGTGCGTATCGGTACCGCGTTGTTTGGGCCTCGAGCTGCATCGCGCTAGACGCGCCGACACATGAAGCGAACACACCACAAAATTTCTTGAGACGATAAAACCATGAAAATAGTATTCCTTGGTGGCGGTAACATGGCGAGTGCGTTAATTGGTGGCTTACTCACACGAGGATTTCAGCCAACGGATCTGGCCGTGATTGAAAAATTACCTGAGGCGCGCGATGCATTAGCGCAGCGCTACGGTGTGCGTGTGTTTGATGCGGTCAATCCGGAGCTACGCGAGGCGCAAACGATCGTGCTTGCAGTGAAGCCACAGGACTTACGATTGGCGCTGGCGCCATGGTCCGGACAACTCAGCCATCAGCTGGTGATTAGTATTGCAGCAGGAATTACTTTAAATACCTTATCGCGATGGCTGGGCGGATACAACAGGCTCGTGCGCGCGATGCCCAACACACCGGCATTGATCGGCGCAGGCGCAGCGGGTTTATTTGCTGCATCTGATGTGAGCGCCGAGGAACGACAACGTGCCGAAGCAATTTTAGGCGCGGTAGGTATCACCGCTTGGGTCAACGAAGAAACGTTGATCGATGCGGTGACCGCGTTATCGGGTAGTGGCCCTGCCTATGTTTTTTATTTTATTGAGGCCATCGAGCAGGCAGGCAGACAGTTAGGGTTAACTGCTGCGGTGGCGCGTGCATTGGCGATTCAAACATTTGTTGGCGCCTCGCAGCTGGCTGCTGCCTCCGACGAATCCCCCGCTCGATTACGAGAGCGAGTCACCTCTAAAGGGGGCACCACAGAAGCTGCACTAAACGTGTTTGCCGAACAAGCGATTGCAGCGCAAATCGCGCAAGGATTACAAGCCGCCAATGCGCGTGGCGCGGCACTAGGCAAACTGCTGGATAAGGACTAAGCGATGTTTATTCAGATGGCAGAACGACTACTAGACAGCGTTGGCGGATTTTTTGTGATGTTGTTGTTGGCGCGTTTTTATTTTCAATATCTACGCGTGTCATTACAAAATCCACTCGGCGGTTTCGTGTTAGCTCTGACGGATTGGTTCATTCTGCCATTGCGTCGCGTGATGCCGCGATGGGGTCGCGTTGATTTCGCTTCGCTCCTCGCCGCAGGGGTGGTGCATGCGCTGTGTTTGGTGCTGCTTGGTTTGATGAGCGGTGCAAGCTTTAGCGTATTTTCTTGGCCAGCCCTACTTATGTTGAGTGCGCTGGATTTACTTCGCTCCAGTGTTCACCTGTTGGTGTTTGCATTGTTGCTACAAGCGGTGCTGTCCTGGACACAACCCTTCTCATCGATGGCCACGGTACTCAACGCGTTGGTTGGTCCATTACTGCGCCCGATTCAGCGCGTGATCCCACTGATTGGCAATATTGATCTTTCGCCCTTGGTGTTATTGGTGCTCCTACAATTACTGCTGATCCCTTTAGCACACATTCGATTACTGATCGCGATGAGCTTTTAAGATAGCACCTAAGTCTGCACAAGTTTGCGATGCCGATGCACGCTCATCAAAATGCCAAGCCCAATAAAGAGTGTTGCCAGTGCAGTCCCGCCATAAGAAATAAACGGCAAGGGCACGCCGACCACTGGCAAAATCCCCGATACCATGCCCATATTGACGAAGGCATAGGTAAAGAAAATCAGCGTGATCGAACTTGCGAGTAAGCGCGAAAAAAACGTGGGCGCATTGGCTGCAATCATCAATCCACGCCCAATCAGCAAGGCGTACAGTACTAACAGCACGCAGTTACCGAGTAAACCAAACTCTTCAGAGA
>CAWUMP010000201.1:0-4737 GCA_963923385.1 uncultured bacterium
TCCTCTCTGGTCTCGTGGGCTCGGAGATGTGTATAAGAGACAGCAATAACAACAGACGCGCGCGATGGGCCAGATGCAAGGTATGAATCAAATCGATCCATTGTTGTGCAGGCCAACGTTGTTTGAGTCGGCGTGCGCTGATATGGATGCCGATGACGGGACTCGACGTATTGGATGATGTGGTGAGGTGATTGAATGCAGCACGTGCGGCGTCCGTGGCCTGCGCAGTGGCAACGGTGGTGAGTGCTGGAATGGCACCCTGCACTGCCAGGGCTCGCGCCGCGCTATGCACCCGTTCTACTTCGTGCTGCCCTGGAGCAATTGCATCTGCAGACACAATGTGTTGCGGGGCGATCCATCGCGCGAAACGTCGTCCGTGCTGATCATTGGATCCTGCAGCGAGAATCACTGTGTCAATGTGTCGTTGACGCAAGCGCCACAGCATGGCGATGCGTGCCAGAGTCGCTTGCGCAAGCAAAACAAACGGTAGACGTGTAACCCACCTTGGCTGGGTAACCGAGTCAGTCGCTGGAAGATGCTTGCGTTTTTGATACGCAAAGATTTCATCGATATCTGGATTGTGTTGTAACGCTGGTGCGTTGTAAGCATTGGCTAACACTCCAATCCAAGCGTTTGGGTAACGTGCACGCAGCGCGGTGAGTAAGGGTGTCGTACAGACCAGATCCCCAATATTGTCGCGACGGATAATCAGAAATTGCATGGTGCTAAAAAATGCAACTCAGCGTTGTCGCGTTGCGGTGATTTGAGCTTGCGCCCAGCCGAACATCACACCAAGCGCACCCCAAAACAGCAGCGCACTGCCTCGAACCCAAAGCACATCGGTGAAATTGCGAACTAGCATTCCAAGAATAATTGCGAGGATTGCTGCGCCCCAAACGCGTTGTTGTGCGTCAGCGCGCCGTGTGCGTTGTATTCCGGCGAGCAGTAGTTTGGTGAATACATAGAGTAGCAGTGCCAATCCAATCACACCAGTTTGTATGGCGGTCTCGATGAGTAGATTGTGCGAGTGCCAGATTTCTGAAGCGTTATAAGATTTCATCCATTCTGCACGAAAGGTACCTCGACCAAAGCCATAGCCGATCCATGGTGACTCCATGAGTTGCTGCAAAGCTTTGTGCCAAAGACTGAGCCTAGCGTCGCTAGAAATCCCGGCAAGCCCGTCGCGCTGCACGGTGGCAATGACAAACAGTGCGACACAAACAGCAACCGCAAAAACCAATCCAACTAAGCGTCTCAGGTTGGCCGTACTGATCGTGCGAAATGACTGCAACTGATTGCCATAGAGGGCGAGCACCATAACGATCAGTTGCAGCACAAACCCTAGCCAAATGGTGCGATTTAATGTGGCGTAAGCAGAGACTAGGATCAACAAGGCCATCGTCATCACACTGGCATTCAGTGCGAGCCGCGGCGCTCCTGCGCTCATGTTTCGTTGCCACCACACAATAAAAACCAACGGTGCCATCACTAACAGTACCGAACTGTGCGCCCCGGGTCCGCCATGCCACAGCTGAAGAGCTGTTGGCGTAAGTTGAAAGCCCACCCCAATCGAAAGCAGGGTGCTACAGACCAGACCTAACGCAACGATGCCAATCGACCAAGGTAATCCCGCGCGCGACTGGCCTGCGATAAAGCAAGTCCAATAGGCCATGCCGGCATAAATAATTTCGTTACGAAACTCTTTGCTCGCGCGCTCGGGTTCGCCCGACCAAAAGATCGATAATCCCGCCCAAATGGCCCAGAGCAAAAACGCGATCCAAGCCGGTGGTAGCGAAACCAGCCGCACTGATGCCGCGCTGGGCTGTGTGCCTACGCGTAATAACGCGAGCCCCGTCGCGAAAAACAACAACAACAGCCGGGCCGCAACGGTGTGCGAAAACAAGGTCGTCACAAAAAATCCGGCCACAGCCAGATTGAGTAGCAACGCAGTGGGGGAGTTTGCACGCATCCGCTATTCTATCCAGCGCCACGACGCTCTCGAAAAACATTTATAATTCAAGGCTATGTGTGATTTCAACACGCGCGTTAGCCATCCAAATGTACAGAGGTGGTGTTTTGGCTGAACGCAGCAGCCGCGATCTGTATATTCGCTTACTCGGCTATGTGCGGCCGCATTGGCGCGTGTTTGCAGTGTCGTTACTGACCATGGTGCTCACTGGCGCCACCGAGCCGCTGTTTCCCGCGCTGATGAAGCCCTTGCTCGATGGCAGTTTCTTGAGCCAACAAACAACCAATCTGTACTTAATCCCTGCCGCTGTGATCGGCATTTTTATGTTGCGCGGCGTTCTCACCTTTGTGTCTTCGTATACCTTGGGTTGGGTAACAAATCGCATGCTGTCGGATATTCGCTCCTCGATGTTTGCGCAAATGATGATCCAACCCATGTGGTACTTCGATCGCCAATCTGCCGGCGTGTTGATGTCCAAGGTCACCAATGATGTCGGCGCAATGATTGGTGCAGCCACCACCGTGTTGACGGTGCTTGTCCGCGAATCGATCAAGGTGATGGCGCTATTGGGGTGGCTGTTTTATCTGAATTGGAAACTGACGCTTATTGCGTTAATCGTGGCGCCAGCGATGGGGTTTGCTGTGCGAATTTTTTCGCGTCGTCTACGTCAGATGAGCCATGAATCCATGCGTGCTATGGGGCAACTGACGCAAGTCCTAGAAGAGTCGATTGCATGCCAAAAAGTCGTTAAGGTATTCGGTGGGCAAGCGCATGAAGCGCAGCGCTTTCACCGTGCCAGTGAATCCTTACGCGGGTTCAATATGCGTCAAGCCATTGCTGCAGGGGCCACGGTACCGATCTCGCAATTGGTCGCTTCGATTGCGTTGGCTGTGATCATCGCTATTGCCGTATCAGAGGCCGCAGCAAATACGCTCACAGTGGGTGAATTTGTTTCGTTCGTGACTGCGATGTTGATGTTGCTCACCCCGCTCAAACATTTAGCTGATGTCAACGCGCCGTTACAACGCGGCTTAGCTTCTGCCGATAGCGTGTTTGATGTGCTGGATGCCCCACCAGAGCAAGACACGGGGCGTATTCAATTGCAACGCGTGAGCGGGCGCATCGAGTTACGTGCTGTGTCATACACTTATCCAGAAGCGAACCGACGAGCGCTCGATGAAGTCAACTTGGTGATCGAGCCAGGACAAACGGTCGCCTTAGTCGGCCCCTCGGGCGGCGGTAAGTCCACCTTGGTGAATCTGCTGCCGCGGTTTTATCAACCGAGTAGCGGTCAGGTGTTGATCGATGGCGTGGATTATCGTGATACGAGCTTACTCAGTCTGCGCGCCAATATTGCGCTGGTGAGTCAAGACGTCGCGTTATTTAATGAAACGGTGGCCGCCAATATTGCCTATGGCCGTCTGTCTGAAGTGAGCCGTCACGCCATTGAAGCAGCAGCTGAAGCGGCGCATGCGCTGGAGTTTATTCGAGAAATGCCGCAGGGCTTTGATACAGTCATCGGTGATAACGGCGTACGTTTGTCCGGTGGACAACGTCAGCGACTAGCAATTGCACGTGCGTTATTAAAAGACGCGCCAATTCTTTTGCTCGATGAAGCAACCTCGGCCTTAGACAGTGAATCCGAGCGTCACGTACAAGCGGCGTTAGCCACACTCATGCGCGGTCGTACGACCATCGTGATTGCGCACCGGCTATCCACGATTGAGGGCGCCGATCGCATTGTTGCCTTACAGCGTGGCCGAGTTGTAGAAACTGGAAGCCACGCTGAGTTGATGGCGGTTGATGGTTTGTACGCGCGGTTATATCGCATTCAGTTCGCGCTCGAACCAGACACGGCTGATCAATGAATCATCTTTCAGTGCTACACACCGAGTCTTCGTGTGGTTGGGGCGGCCAAGAGTTACGCGTGTTAAACGAAGCGCAAGGCTTGATTGAGCGTGGACATGAAGTGTGTATTGCAGCACCGGAAGAGTCACGTATTTATCAAGAGGCCGGGCGACGCAACCTACCAAGAATTGCTGCATCGATTCGTCGAAAAAATTTGCAGGGACTCCGTGCGATGCGCCGTGTATTACGCGCGCAGCATTGGGATGTGGTGAATACGCACAGCTCGACCGACAGTTGGCTCACTGCACTTGCGCGTGCGAGTTTTATGCAAGGCCAACAACCTGCCTTGGTACGAACGCGACATATTTCAGCCCCGATTCCAAATAACGCAGCAACGCGTTGGTTATATCGCAGTGCGAGCGCGCATGTGGTGACCACCGGTGAGGCCTTACGCCAGCAAGTGATGACACAAACTGGCCTCACAGCAGACCGGGTCACATCCGTGCCAACGGGGATTGATCTGCTGCACTTCCAACCTGGTGATCGTGCGGTTGCGCGAGCCGCGTTGGGTTTGTCATCGCAATCTTTTATTGTGGGTATTGTCGCCACGCTGCGCAGTTGGAAGGGGCATCGTTTTTTAGTCGATGCGATTGCTGCGTTACCAGATCCACAGGTGCAGCTCGTGATTGTTGGTGACGGGCCTGGGCGAGAACCACTACGTGCCCAAATAGCCGCACTAAATTTACAAGAACGCGTGACGATGGTGGGCCATCAAGACAACGTGGTGCCATGGTTACAAGCCATGGATGTGTTTGTATTGCCTTCGTATGCCAATGAAGGCGTGCCGCAAGCCATCATGCAAGCCATGGCGTGTGGAGTACCGGTGATCACCACTGCAGTGGGGGCGATTGGAGAGATTG
>CAWUMP010000202.1:0-4717 GCA_963923385.1 uncultured bacterium
AGATCCTCTCTGGTCTCGTGGGCTCGGAGATGTGTATAAGAGACAGGCTACATCGCGCAAAGGGCGTGACGCTACACACCCACGCGCAAGTCTCAAGTATTGAACCGACCGAAGATGGTTTGGGCGTGTCGGGGGTGCGGCTCACAGATGGAACACGCATCGCGGCAGAGGTCGTGGTGATTGGCATTGGCATTATTCCAAACACCGAATTAGCCGAAGCGGCGGGCGCACAGTCTGCCGATGGGGTGGTGGTGGATGCCTACGGTCGGACCACGGTCTCAGGCTTATGGGCAGCCGGTGATGTGACCAACCATCCAAACGCGGTGTTGGGTCGTCGCGTGCGACTTGAATCGTGGCAAAACGCACAAAACCAAGCCATTGCAGTTGCACGAAATATGCTCGTTGCCAATCCGATAGCTTACGCAGAAGTGCCGTGGTTTTGGTCCGATCAACATGGCGTCAACATTCAAGTGGCGGGCGCATGGGAACCTACAGCGCAGACAGTGTGGCGTGGTGCGCCCAAGGCCGAGCGCGCGCTGGCGTTTGCGTTGGTTGAGGGCCGCGTAGTGTGTGCGGTTGCCTTGAATCAGGGTGCAGAGATTCGTTTTGCAAAAAAACTCATCGAATCAAAACGTGTGGTATCTGCAGAGCAACTCGCAGACCCCACCTTAAAGCTCAAAGAGTTGCTCGCAGGACCCCCATCGACATCAACGCATTGATCGTAGGAGTACGTCATGTTTAACGCAGACATTGTGATTGGTCAGCCGGGACAGTTCCCGAAAGACCGTATGGACGAACACGTTGAATACAAATGGCCCGCAGCGGGTCTGACGGAAATACCCGATTGGGTATACACCAGCCCCGCGATCTATGCGCGTGAAGTCGAACGCATTTTTCATGGCCGCACTTGGAATTTTGTGGCGTTAGAAGCAGAAATTCCAAATGCCGGTGACTTCAAGCGCTCGTTTGTTGGACCCACCCCGGTGGTGGTGTCGCGCGATACCGATGGTTCGGTACATGTGTTTGAAAATCGCTGTTCGCATCGTGGCGTGGAGTTTTGTCGCAAACAACGCGGCAACGCCACCGAGTTAGTGTGTCCGTATCACAATTGGTCTTACGACTTAAAAGGTAATTTACAAGGCATTCCGTTTAAGCGCGGTATCAAAGGTGTGGGCGGTGGAATGCCCAAGGATTTTCGTAATGAAGAGCACAACCCGCGCAAATTACGCGTCGCGATATTGCACGGCGTGGTGTTTGCGTCGTTTAAGGAGGATGTCGAGCCGCTCGAGGACTACCTCACTCCAGAAATCCTGAAGGACTTTGAGGTGGTGTTTAAGGGTCGTCAGCTAAAGGTGCTGGGTTTTTATCGCAACGAACTTCCGGGCAACTGGAAGATGTATCACGAGAACTTAAAAGACCCGTATCACGCCACGTTGCTGCATTCCTTTTTAGTGAGCTTTGGGTTACTGGTGGCCGGTAGCAAAAACGCGATGATTGCATGTCCCGTGGGTCGGCACGGCACCATGGCGGCGGCCAAGCCCGACGATGTATCGAGTGTCGTCGATGAGAGTAGTAAAGCGCAGATGCGTGCGTACCGTGATGACTTCAAACTCGCCGATCCGCGATTTCTTGATTACGTGCGTGAGTTTGATTCACCTTGGTCAGTCACCATGCAAACCATCTGGCCTAACCTCATCGTGCAGCGCGAACTCAACACCCTGGGAATACGTCACATCGTGCCGAACGGGCCACACAGCATGATCATGTTGTGGACCATGTTTGGTTATGAGGGCGATAGCGAGGACATGCAAGCGCATCGGTTGCGTCAAGGAAATTTGATGGGGCCATCTGGATTTTTGGGTTTAGAAGACAACGAGGCCATTAAATTCATGCAAGAAGGTGTGCGTCGTTCGACTGCCGATCGCGGCATTCTCAAATTAGGTGGCGCCACCGAGGGCACCACGGCGTCGCTGATTGACGAATCCGCCATTCGTGCCATGTACCACCATTACCGCGACATCATGGAGCTTTAAACATGTACCCTGGTTTTGAACTCACCTCCGTGGATGCGCAGCAAGCACGAGCGCTGCGCTTTGAAATCGAAGAATTTCACACGGCCTATGCCCATGCCTTAGATAGCGGGCAGTTACAGCAATGGCCAGAGTTTTTTACTGACGATGCGGTGTATCGCATTACCGCGCGCGAAAACGCCGATGAAGGCTTGCCAGTTGGCTTGGTGTACGCCGATAGTAAAGCCATGATTCGTGATCGTGCGTTTGCCATTGAGCACACGCAAATGTTTGCGCCGCGATATTTGCAGCACTTTGTCACTAACGTGTGCGTGGTGGCTGTGGAGGGTGAAACGATTCGCGCGCGCGCGAACTATCAGTTATTACAGACGCTGGTGGATGGCCCCACAACATTGCATCAAGCAGGGCGTTATTTTGATGTGTTTGTGCGCGTCAATGGGCGCTTATTACTCAAAAACCGCCAGTGTGTGTACGACACACTACTCATCGCGAATGACTTGGTTTATCCGGTTTGAATTTTTTTCGGATGCAAGGGCGCACGGCCGTGATCGTTGTTGGCCTCGATCAATTGGCGCAGCGTGTGCATAAATTGATCGCGCTCGGTTTGCTTGAGTGGTGCAAGCAACCGGTCTTGCGCACGTTGCATGTCGGCAAACACACGCGCCGTCAAGGTACGACCACGCGGAGTCAAGCTCGCCAAGCGTGCACGCGCATCGGCAGGGTCGGGTTTGCGTCGAATCAGTTGTCGACGCGCCAAACGCGTCAATACTTCGGCCACGTTCGTGCGATCCAAGCCCAAGGCTTCGGCGAGCGAGGTTTGATCCAGCTCACCGCGTACGGCCAGTGCCGAGAGCAACCCGTATTGCACCGGTGTGAGATTGGCTTGTCGACATTCTTCGGCCCACAACGCATCGTGCAGTTGATGCAAGCGACGAATCAAGTAGCCCGGACGCGACCACAGCGGCAGTTTGGGTGCCACCGCCCGCGCTTGGCGCGCCGTCACGTGCGTGCGTTTAGTTGTGCGTGGTTTGTTCTGCACTATCAACGTTTCATCTTTAACCATCAGTTGAAAGAATTTCAATGAACGATCATACCCAATCTGCCAACACGATGCCGCTCAATGCCGTCGACATGGCGCGCGAAATTCACGCAGGTCGTTTGCGTGCACGCGATGTGGTCTCTGCAGCGCTCGGGCGTATTGATGCGCTTCAAGCGCCGCTCAATGCGTTTGTGACGGTGTGCCATGAGGCCGCGCTGGCGCAGGCAGATGCAGTGGATGCCGCGATTCAAGCCGGTCAAGCGGTGGGGCCGTTAGCGGGTGTGCCGTTTTCAGTCAAAGACATTATCAACACCAAAGGCGTGCGTACTGCTTGGGGATCACGTCTGATGGCCAACAACGTACCGGATGTGGATGCGGCCGCGGTGGCACGTTTAAAGTCAGCAGGCGCGATTTTATTAGGCAAAACCACCACCTCGGAATTTGCCTTTAAGTTGCTCACCGATTCGCCACTCACTGGTGTGACGCGTAATCCATGGAATCCTGCGCATACACCAGGTGGTTCGTCAGGAGGGGCTGCCGTGGCTGTGGCCTGCGACATGGGGCCACTTGCCTTGGCAACCGATGCGGGTTGCTCAACGCGATTACCCGCTGCTTGTTGTGGTGTGCTTGGGTTAAAACCCACCTTGGGTTTGGTGCCACACAATCAAGTGCCCGATGGTTTTAATAACTTCATTCATTTGGGCGTGATGGCTAAAAGCGTACCCGACATGGCATTGATGCTCGATGTGCTTGCCGGTGCGCATGCTGCCGATCCGCATTCGATTGGTGTGCCTGCGCCCGATGCTGTGGCTAGTTTGCGTACACCGTTTGTCACGCAAGGCGTGCGCATCGCTTGGCGACATTTGTTGGGTAACAGCGTACTTGATGATGAGATTCGTGCGTTGTGTGAATCGGCCTTAGCCAAACTTTCTGCTTCGGGTGCAGTGGTTGAGTCGATCACCACGCCTGTCGAATCCGCTGATCCGGCATGGCGCGTGTTGCAACAATCGAATTGGGCTGCGCGCTACTTCAGTCAAATTGATCAAGTGCAAGATCAACTCGATCCTGGTTTTGTTGAAGGCATCCGTGCTGGTGGCGCAATCAGTGGCCAACAATTATTAGCGGCGACCTACAAGCGCACCGCGCTTTTTCGCACTGTGCAAACGTGGTTCGATCAGCATGCGTGGTTGGCAACGCCAGTCACCGCCTGTGCGCCGTTATTGGCCACGCATGGACCGAGTGAGCCGATCCAGATCAATGGTGCGATGGCAGGCGATCCGCGTGAGGCATGGGCGCCTTACCTCAATTTATTTAATCTCACCGGACATCCCGCCATCAGCGTACCGATTGGCTTCACGCGCAGTGGCTTGCCGGTGGGGTTGCAATTGGTTGGACGCTGGAATTCAGATGCACAACTCTTGGGTCTGGCTGATCGACTGATGCAGTGCGTTGATTTAGGTGCGCATCGACCACCGATACTGGCGTGACCTTATTGTTAATGAAAATACGCACCGCCATCAATGACCAAGGTTTGTCCGGTGATAAACCCGGCGTCGGGTCCAGCAAAAAAGACCGCAGCACCCAACAAATCATCGGGGTACATCTGTCTCTTATACACATCTCCGAGCCCACGAGACCAGAGAGGATC
>CAWUMP010000203.1:0-4670 GCA_963923385.1 uncultured bacterium
CCAATACACCGCACGCGCTTCATCACGCGAATAATGCTCCATGGGTAGTCGATCAATAATCACAAACCCCACGCCTTGGGTGAGCACCTCAGATGCGCGCGCCATCATCGCTCGGCATGCTTGCATTTCAAATTCATCAGGAATCAACAATGCCGTGGACAGCGGATTCGCGCGCAAGATCTCGACAATCACATCCAACTCACGACGCGCTGCGGGGTCCAGTCGAATCAAACCATCCTCGGGACTGAGGCTATCGCGAGACCAACAAATTGGCCCACTAAACGGTGTGCGACGCACAGCCACATGCGCCGTTTGTTGATGTTGATTGAGGACTTGTTCTACCGCTCCCATACCCATCCCTTCGGTTAGTCGCACTGCAATAATTCATTCATTGTTGAGTGCTCGATACCGTAAGGCCAGAGCACCGTCTGGCGCAAGCGGTTTTATGGAACAAAGCACAGCAAGGCGGTTACGAGACTGCCGGTAATTCGAGTCGAGTAACTGGCGAAGTGGGTGGTGTACTTGGGATCAACGGTTCGTTCGGCGTTGGCGCAGGTGGCGCCGTTTGAGGTGGTGCCATCTCTGGAGAGCCTGGCGCAATCGGCGTGATCGCGCGATCAAGCAATTGCTGCAACTCTTGATCGGCTTGTGCCAGCACACGTTGCACTGTGCTCGCATCCAACAACCGGCCGTTTGCTCGCAACACACCATCCGCGTACTCGACGCTGCACTCTAATCCGTTGGGGGTGGCTTGCCCCAACCCAAACAATATCGCGAGTTGGCGCTGTTCGGCATCGAGTGCCTGACCGGTTAAACGCAAATGTGCGGACGTTTGCAGTAATTGCGCAAGCGGCAAGCGTTGTGTTTGATCCGCGGGCGTGGGCAACCAACGAAACACCAGGCGTCCATCTAACGCGCCGTCGCCGACTTTGCCGGCAATACGCGCAATCTCAAACGTAAAGCCCTGATGGAGCAGCGCACGCAGCGCATGCCGTAACTGCGCCGCTTCATCGGCCTGCATCTGTTGCAACCCGCAGGTTTCACCAGCGATTCGACTCATCGTCTCTACACTCGGCGCGTGCAAATCACGTACAGCAAGTTCGAGTACCAAATCTTGCGCAACCACACCCAGCACATCGACACGGTCGATCGAGGGCATCAATTGCATATCGAGGCGATCCGCATGTTCGTTGACGCGACTGAGCACACGCAAGCCTTGGGCATTTGCCAGCGGAGATTCTATTTTTTGTAGCGTGAGTTGCGTGGTCCCGATACCGCGCTGGCGATGACTGAGATCCATTGCGATCGCTAATTGCTCAAAGCGCACTTCTTGTCCGATCGATTGAACGCGCATGTTGTCTGCGTGCCATTGCAACGCGAGCGATTGTTCTCCCCAACGAATTTCGCCTTGTGATGGTGAAAGCTCAATCGACTCACGGCCACGTTGAGCAAGCATACGTGGCAAAGCAAAATCAGATTGCACCTCACCAAACAAAGTCACCGAACCACGACCGGCAAGTTGCGCATGCGCACCGAATAATTCAGCAAAGGTCTGCCCCGCATCACCTAAAGGCTGCACTTGCCAATCAAAACGCACCCACGCCGTTGGCAACACAACATGCGAGACCTGATAGTTCACCAACAACACCAGCGGTGAGGTGCTGGGCGCTTCGCACTCCTCTTGCATGTGAAGCTCAATTTGGCCCGCTGAACTAAACCAACCCTTGGTGTGCTGTAAGTTGGCAAACCGCATGCCGGCATTTTGTTCGGGTTGCTTGGCCAAGGCCTGTAACGTTTCATACACACGTTCACCGGCATACAAGCTCGCGCCTGCCCACACCGCACACGCACCACACAACGACAGTGCTGCGAGCAGCAGGGCAATCAGCGTTTTACTCAGTGCATTCACTGCGCTTGACGTAAGCTAGCCAAGTCAGCGCGTTGTGCGCCTTGGGAATCAAAATTTTGCGGGGCTAGCCACGCCTGAAATGCTGCTTTGACACGCGGCCATTCTCGATCGATGATCGAAAACCAAGCAGTATCACGACTGCGCCCCTTGTACACAATCGCCTGCCGAAACAAACCTTCGTATTGAAATCCGTAACGTAGCGCAGCGCGTTTCGATGGCGCGTTGTGATCATCACATTTCCACTCATAACGACGATAACCCAGTTCGTCAAACGCACGTTGCATCATCAAAAACATTGCTTCTGTACCAGCGCGTGTACGCTGTAACAGCGGCGAATACGTAATGCTACCCACCTCGATCACGCCATGCGCCGGGTCGATACGCATATGCGCAGCCGTTCCAACAGCACGTTGGTTGGCCAAATCAATAATGGCGTAATGCAACGGATCTTCACTGGATGCAATCGACGCAACATAGGTCTGACATGCGCCGAGATGACTTGGACGCTCGACAAACAAATACGTCCAATCGCGATCATCCACCGACGCTTGCCATGCATGAAATAAATCCTCGGCATGGTGTTCAGCATGCACCGGCTCTAAGCGACAGTACTGCCCTTGCATGAAAGTGCGTGGTGGTCGTGGGCGTGTTTGCCAACCGGTAACGGCAGGTCCAATCGGCTGCCCATATGCATTGCTCTGTGTGAGATCACTCATTCGATTTTCGCTCCCGAATCACGCACCACGCGCCCCCATTTTTCACGGTCGCCACGAATCTGTGCAGCCATCCGCTCTGGCGTGCTACCCATGACTTCACCACCCTGACGCGTGATGATGTCTTTGACTTCGATGGCTTCGAGCGCTTTCACAATGTCGGTATTCAAGCGCATCACAATGTCGCGCGGCGTGCCCGCAGGAACCATGACACCAAACCAACTATCAGCAGCAAAGCCATTCAAGCCAGCCTCAGACAGCGTCGGCAATTCAGGTAAAACGCTCGAGCGCCTTGAAGACGCAACGCCGATACCACGCAATTTACCCGCGCGAATATGCGGTAATGAGGAAGGAATGCTATCGAAGAGCAGCGTGACATTACCCGAAAGTAAATCTGTCAGCGCGGGCGCACTTCCTTTGTAAGGAATGTGGTTTACCGAAAAGCCGCCCATCGACTTCATTAATTCGAGCTCTAAATGCGATAGCGTGCCGTTGCCTTGCGAAGCAAAATTTACTTTGTTGCCCTGAGTACGTAAATACGCCAGTAAATCGTTCAAGGTTTGACCTGGCGTCGAAGGATGCGCCACTAAGACGTGTGGCACATTGGCGACCAAACTCACCGAGAGCAAATCCTTTTCTAAGTCATAGCCCAATTTGTTGTACAGACTCATACCCACCGCATGGGTGGTGACCGCGCCCATCAGTAAGGTATATCCATCGGGCGCACTTTTGGCCACCGCCTCTGCAGCGATGTTGCCGCCTGCCCCCGGTCGATTTTCAGCGACCACCGATTGACCCCAGGTTTCAGACAAGCGCTTACCCAAGGCTCGCGTGAGTAAATCAGCAGCGCCAGCCGGTGGAAACGGCACGAGGACGCGCACGGGTTTTGTGGGCCAAGACTGCGCCTGTAGGTGCGTGGAGATGACCAACGCAAACACGGACAACAGTGAAACAACGGTGCGACGCAAGTGCACTTGCATGGGAAACTCTCCAAAAGAAAAATCTCGGATTCAGCGTTGCCGTAGCGTAGCGCAGACCAGCTATCCTGTCAGGACTTCACGTCAGCACTTCAAATCAATACGGAGCCTTCTCGAAATGGATTTAGTCATACGTAACGCGCGCCTTACCGATGCCGCACCAGATGCACCGCTGACCGATATTGGCATCACTCGAGGACGCATTACTGCCATCGATGCACACTTACCGGGAAAGGGAGCAACCGAGTTCGATGCAGCGGGTCGCTTAACTTGCCCCGGATTAATTGAGTCGCATATTCACCTAGACAAATCGCGCATCATCGATCGCTGCGCACCGCAAGAACGACGCACACTCAGCCCAGTGAAAGGCGTCACGCCGATCAAAGACAGTATGACCGTTGAAGATAATCGCCAACGTGCCGAACGCACACTACAAGAATGTATCCTGCACGGCACGACCAGAATGCGCACGCAAGTTGAGGTCGATCCAGGCATCGGCATGCGCGGCGTCGATGCTGTGCAATCGTTGATTGCCGATTACCGATGGGCCATCGATATCGAAATGTGCGTGTTCCCACAAGAAGGCCTCACCAATTTTCCTGGCACGGATGAGTTACTCGTCGAGAGTTTGAAGCGCGGCGTCCGCGTGATCGGCGGCGCACCGCGCTATGACACGGATGGCGCAGCGCAAGTTGAGCGTATTTTTGCGCTGGCACGCGAATACGATACCGACATCGACATCCATTTAGATGTGGGTCCAACACCGGATGGTTTGTTTGTACATCAGGTGCGCGAGCTCACCGAAAAATATCGTCGCGGTGGTCGCGTAGTGGTTGGTCACATGGCCAAGCTTTCGCTGCTGCCACCCAACGAAGTCGCCACGATCGCACGCGACTTAGCGAACGCTGGTGTAGCGGTCACCGTGCTGCCCGCCACGGATTTATTTTTGATGGGCCGACATCAAGACCACTCGGTTCTGCGTGGTGTTGCTGACGCTAATTTTTTATGTGAATGCGGCGTGAATTGCTCGCTTTCTTCAAACAATATTCTGAACCCAGCAACGCCTTACGG
>CAWUMP010000204.1:0-4652 GCA_963923385.1 uncultured bacterium
CCGCTGATACCGATTGGTTTTATTGCGCAGATACGCGCGCTTATTATCCTTATGTGCGTGAGTGTGCTGTGGCTTGGCAGCGCGTTCCTTCGCAACCGATCACACGTTAATACTGGAGTAATTGCTATGCGTGATTTATTTCGTCCTCGGTGTTGGATCTTGGCCGCGGCAAGCGTTTCGTTGGTTGCTTGCAGCACCATCCCAACGGGCCCAAGTGTGATGGCATTGCCAGGATCCGGCAAAAGTTTTGAACAGTTTCGTCTCGATGATATGGATTGTCGTCAGTACGCCCAAGCGCAATCGGGTGGCGGTACAGCCAACGATGCTGCGACCGACAACACTGTCAAAAGTGCCATCACGGGTGCAGCGGTTGGTGCGCTCGCCGGCGCCATGATGGGTGGTCATCGTTCGGCCGGCGGCGGTGCGGGGGCAGGCTTAATTGTTGGCACGGGTGTTGGGGCGGCCTCGGGCAGTTCTACTGGGCAAAGCGTGCAACGTCGTTATGACAACGCCTATGTGCAGTGTATGTACGCCAAAGGCCAGCAGGTCCCAGTGCAGGGGCATTTTATGAATTCGCCCAACATGATTTCGCAGCCACCTAGCGCCGCACCGATGACGGTGCCAAGCACCACGCCGCCTGCAGTGCCAAATACAGCGCCGTCCTCGACGACGCCACCACCACCGGGCACGTTGCCACCCAGTTTATCGACGCCACGTTAAGCAACACACGACTGCGATCCAGTCGTTTTTAAAAAAGCCTGCGTGCTATTCTCGGCGCAGGCTTTTTTGTTGCTGATTTTTTTGGCTGATGATCGATGAGTGTGGTGCGTATCGATGGGCATGGGCTGGAGGTTGAGTGTATCGCCGGTGCGGTAGATGCACCTACCTTGGTTTTTTTGCATGAAGGGTTAGGCTCGATTGCGCAGTGGCGTGAATTTCCGCATGTACTTGCAGCAGACACGGGATGCGCTGCCATGCTGTATTCGCGCTATGGCTATGGCCGGTCTGATGTGTTGCAAGCGCCGCGCGCGCCGGATTATTTGCATCATGAAGCGCTGGTGGTGTTACCGCAACTATTGCAACAGCTCGACATCCAGCAACCGCTATTGGTGGGGCATAGTGATGGTGCATCGATCGCATTGATTTATGCAGGCAGTGAATATGCGGCAAGCACGACGGGTGTGATAGCGATGGCACCACATGTGTTTGTTGAACCGCAATGTGCTCCCGGCATTGACGCAGCTCGACAAAATTTTGAGCGCGGTGATTTAGCGCACCGCTTAGCCAAGTATCACCGTGATGCAGCGCGTACGTTTTATGGTTGGAATGATCTGTGGGCATCCCCTGCATTTAGGCAATGGAACATTGAAGCGTTTTTGCCGAAAATTGTTTGCCCAGTGTTAACCATTCAGGGCGAAGACGATGTATACGGGACCATGGCGCAGTTGGATGCGATTGCTGCGCAAGTGAGTGGTCCTTGCACGCTATTGAAACTTCCCCACTGTGGGCATGTGCCGTTTCGTGAACAAGCGCAGATCACACAACACGCAAGCGCACAATTTGTGACCCAAGTGGTGGCCTCAAGAAAGGTGTCTGTATGAGTAGTGCAACGTTGCGGTCTGATATTCAGGTGATGAGTTTAGTTTCTGTGGCTCATGCGTTATCGCATTTTCTACAACTCAACATCGCGCCTTTGTTTCCGATCCTTAAAGATGAGCTCGATGTGAGTTATGCAGCGCTGGGACTCACCACCGGAATTTTTTATGCGGTGTCTGGTGTCTTTCAAACGGTCTCGGGTTTTGCCGTCGATCGTTTTGGTGCGCGACGTGTGCTTACAGGCGGTTTATTTTTGTGTGTGCTCGGTGCCTTGATTGCGGGGACGGCGGGCAGTTATAACGGACTGATTGTTGCCGCCTTGGTGGGTGGCTTGGGTAATAGTGTGTTTCATCCCAGCGATTTCGCGATCATGAATGGTCGCATTGATCCGACTCGACTAGGGTATGCCTTTAGTAGTCACAGCATCGCCGGAAATTTGGGTTATGCCATCACGCCGATTTTTAGTGTGGCGGTCGCAGCGATCTGGGGATGGCAGGCGGCGATTCTTGCCGGTGCGGCGATCGGTGCAGTCGTTGTGGCTGCTGCACTTCTATACGGACAGTTGTTAGACGTGCCTGCCGTTCACGCTGCACAACAAACCACATTGAGTGCGTCACAGCGTTTACGCGACGATGTCCGTCGATTGTTCTCAGTGCCGGTATTGATGTGCTTTGCGTACTTTGTGTTTATTGGCGTGGTGTTTATCGCTATTCAAACCTTTGGTGTGTCGGCGATGACAACGGTGTACGGGATCAGCGCGGCGTTGGCCTCGAGTGTGTTGACCGCCTATATGTTTGGTGGATCTGCAGGCATTCTGACCGGTGGATATGTGGCGGCCAAAGGTTTTCGGCCTGATCGCGTGGCCGCCAGTGGCATGTTGATTGGCGCGCTGGTGATGTTGTTGGCAGGATTGGCTTGGTTGCCGGGGAGTACGTTACCTGCGCTGTTTGCGATAGCCGGGTTTGCAAGTGGCGTGACCCAGCCTTCACGCGATTTGTTGGTCCGTCAAACAACCCCACCGGGTTCAACCGGGTCGGTGTACGGATTTGTCTACTCTGGTTTAGACCTTGGCTCGATTTTGGCGCCCGTTTATTTTGGTTGGTTAATGGATTTACGTCTTGCGCAATGGGTGTTCTTTAGCGCTGTCATCGTCATGTTGGTGACCATCATGACCGTGTTGCGACTGCCGACGCGTCGACCATCAGCTGTCTGATTTGCGTTTCCATCCATGTGAGTTGTGGTGCTGGTTCGGTGTGTGGTGGTCCGACACGTAAGGTGACCTTGTTGTACATGCCGCGACGAAATGGACGTCGCATGGCCGTGCCGTTTTCGATTCGACTAAAAAACGAGCCCCACAAGTGACTGAGTCCCATCGGAATGACAGGCACTTGATGTCCCGCGGCGCTGGCTTGGTCGAGAATTTTGGTCACGCCGGGTTTCATGGGCTGCAATGTTCCATCGCGTGTGATTGAACCTTCTGGAAAAATGCACACCATCTCTCCGGCAGCGAGTGTGTTGACTGCGGCATCAATCGCAGCGCGATACACCGATTCGTCTTGCGCGCGAGGCGCTACTGGGATGGCCTTGGCAAGACGAAAGATCCACCCCAATACGGGTAGCTGAAAGATGTTGTGATCCATTAAAAAAATGATTGGCCGAGGGCTGGCTGCCATGATAAGCAGTGCATCAACGTAGCTTACGTGATTGCAAATGAGTAACGCTGCTCCCTTGGTAGGTAGGTGTGCTTCACCTTGGACTTGAAAGCGATACATCAAGTGCGAGGTAAACCAAGCAATCAAGCGCAGTAAGTATTCGGGTGTCAGCAAGACAATGTATGCCGCGACGGCAAAGTTTGCTATGCCCGTGAGAATAAACAATACGCCGATACTCACATTGAGTTTGAGCAATACGCCAGCGATGACAGCGCTCGCAATCATAAACAGCGCGTTTAAAATATTGTTTGCTGCAATGATGCGTGCACGATGTGTTTGAGGACTGCGCAGTTGAATCAGGGCATACATCGGTACGCTAAACAGACCGGCACAAAAACTCATCAGACCTAAATCCATCAGCACACGCCAGTACATACCCACCTGTGCTAACCCGAGCATGGGTGCATCCGAGGCGAAGTGAAATTGCGTGGTTACCCATCCTGCATCGATCGAAAAAATGCTCATCCCAATTGCGCCAATGGGCACCAGCCCCAGCTCTACATGACGTCGGCTTAAGGTTTCGCAGAGCATTGAACCAACACCGATGCCAACCGAAAAAACCACTAGTAAAACGGTGGCGACCTGTGCGTCAGCATGCAGAACATCTTTGGCTAAGCTGGGAAACTGACTCAGAAACAGTGCGCCAAAAAACCAGAGCCAACTGATTCCAAGGAGCGATCGAAACACCACGATATTTTCTCGTGCTAAACGAAGCGTGTGGTAGGTCTCTGACCAGGGATTTAAGTTAATTTTTAAGCTGGGCGTCGACGCAGCGGTCTGGGGAATCCGGCTTGCACAGCGCCATCCAATGATTGCTAACACCAGACACGCTAAACTCACTAACTGCGCGCCATACGTGGGCTGCGCGATCAATAGGCTACCCAAGATATTGCCGAGCAAAATTGCCACGAACGTGCCCATTTCAACCAGGCCATTGCCGCCGGTGAGCTCACGTTCGTTAAGTATTTGCGGCAAGTAGGCATATTTCACGGGGCCAAACACAGTGGAGTGTAGGCCCATGAAAAAGATGCAGCCAAGGAGTAGTGGAAACTGCGTAGAGATCAACCCCACCGTGGCGAGCAACATGATGAAAACTTCGATACGTTTGACCCACACCATGAGGGTATGTTTTTCAAATCGGTCGGCAATTTGTCCGCTGGTCGCTGAAAAAATCAAGAACGGTGCAATGAATACTGCACCAATCACCAGCCCGGCGATGTTGGGCGCTAGCCATGACACCTCAAATTGATATGTCAGCATGATGGTGAGCGCAATCTTTAGTAGATTGTCATTGGCCGCACCACAAAACTGTGTCCAAAAAAACGGCGCAAAGCGGCGTTGCTT
>CAWUMP010000205.1:0-4613 GCA_963923385.1 uncultured bacterium
GCAGCGTCAGATGTGTATAAGAGACAGACTTACGCGTTGGGCAAGAACCTTTGCCGCTGATCGTCACGGCAGCGCGCTTAGATCTAGAAGCAACGCCACTCTTACTAGAACTGCGTCCGATCGAGCAGGCGCTGCGTATTGCACGCGAAGAGCGTATGCTCGATTTACAAACCGCCAATCGCGAGCTGATCCGCAATCTCGCGCACGAAATTAAAAATCCCTTGGGTGGATTACGCGGTTCGGCGCAACTACTTGAGCGCGAACTCGATAAAGCCGAGCTGCGCGAATACACCCAAGTCATCATCAAAGAGGCCGATCGATTACAAGCCTTGGTCGATCGCTTGCTGACACCACATCGCACGCCACGCTTGGCGCCGCTCAACATCCACGAAATTCTTGAGCGTGTACGTAGCTTGGTATTGGCAGAATTTTCAAGTGGTGTGGCGATACGCCGAGATTACGACATCAGCTTGCCCGATGTGGTGGGTGATCAGGAGCAACTAATTCAAACCGTACTCAATGTGGTGCGTAACGCGGCGCAAGCGCTAATTGGTGGGGCACCAGCCGGCGGCACCATCACACTGCGCACACGCGTTGCGCGTCAAATTACGATCGTCAGGCAACGCCATAAGCTGGCACTAGAATTGCAAGTCATCGATGACGGTCCCGGCGTTCCGGATAGTATCCGCGACCGAATCTTTAACCCGCTTGTGTCCGGACGCGACGGGGGAAGCGGCTTGGGTTTGTCGTTGGCGCAAACATTTATTCAGTATCACCACGGCATGATTGTTTGCGACAGCCGACCCGGACGTACGGTATTCACGATGTTGCTGCCCTTAGACTAGCGTTTGGAAACCCATGAAGCCTGTCTGGATAGTCGATGATGATCGCTCAATACGTTGGGTGTTTGAAAAAGCCTTAACACGCGAGTCGATTGCTTTTCGTTGTTTTAGTTCGGCCGCTGAAGCGCTGACCGCTTTGCAAACCGAAGTCCCACAGGTGTTGGTGTCGGACATTCGCATGCCTGGCCCATCGGGTCTTGAGCTTTTACAGACGGTCAAAGCACAGCATCCCGCATTACCTGTGATTGTGATGACCGCGTACTCAGATCTTGAATCAGCTGTGGCGGCGTTTCAAGGCGGGGCGTATGAATATCTACCAAAGCCCTTCGATGTTGATCAAGCGGTGGATCTGATTCGTCGCGCGATCGATGAAAGTCAACGCGAAACCGGTGCGACAGAGCCCATTGAAGACACCCCCGAAATTCTTGGTCAAGCGCCAGCGATGCAAGAAGTATTTCGTGCGATTGGTCGTCTTGCACAATCGAGCGCCACCGTTTTAATTACTGGCGAATCGGGATCTGGCAAAGAATTGGTGGCGCGTGCATTGCATCGACATAGCGCACGTGCGTCCAAGCCGTTTGTCGCGATTAACACCGCCGCGATGCCCAAAGATTTGCTGGAATCCGAATTGTTTGGACATGAGCGTGGTGCCTTTACTGGTGCGCAAGTTCAGCGTCGAGGACGTTTTGAGCAAGCCGAAGGGGGCACGCTATTTCTTGATGAAATCGGAGACATGGCACCCGATTTACAAACGCGCTTGTTACGCGTGTTGTCAGACGGTCATTTTTACCGCGTCGGTGGACATCAACAAATCAAAGCCAATGTGCGCGTGATCGCTGCCACACATCAACATCTTGAGGCACGTGTGCGTGAAGGCGCATTTCGCGAAGATTTATTTCATCGACTCAACGTGATTCGTATTCGCTTACCATCGATGCGCGAACGGCGAGAAGATATTCCGCTGCTAACTCGGCACTTTCTGACGCGTAGTGCTGCGCAATTGGGTGTGGATGCAAAACGCTTGTCCGACGAAGCGCTCGGCTACATTTCACGATTAGATTTTCCGGGCAATGTGCGTCAACTAGAAAATCTCTGTCATTGGATTACGGTGATGGCACCCGGTCAGGTGGTGGATGTGGCTGACTTGCCAGCTGAATTTCGTGAGCCGTCGGCCGCACCTGGTGCCGCCGATTGGATCGCTGCACTTGAGCATGAAGTTGAACAACGCTTGGGGCGCGGTGAAACAGGCATTCTCGACGTATTGGGTCGACAGTTTGAAAAATCACTCATTGAACGCGCGTTAATGCGCACCGGTGGGCGGCGTATCGAAGCAGCCAACTTACTTGGCATGGGACGCAACACCATCACCCGCAAAATTCAAGAGCTGGGTGTGGAAGATCCCAGCGCTGCTTGAGCAATTATTCCGTGAAGGTGGCAATCACAGGCGTGTGATCGCTCGGTCGATCAAGTTTGCGTGGTGCACGATCGATGTGCACTTCACGGCATCGTGTGGCCAGCGCGGTCGATGCCAACACATGGTCAATGCGTAAGCCGGCATTACGTCGAAAACCCATCATGCGGTAATCCCACCAAGAAAACATTTTTTCTTCTTGTGGAAACAACCGAAACGTATCCACTAACCCCAGCGAGAGTAACTGTTGCCAAGCGGTTCGCTCTTGAGTCGACACCAACACTTGGCCTTCCCATGCTTTGGGGTCGTGCACGTCGCGATCTTCTGGCGCGATATTAAAATCGCCAGCGACGGCGAGTTGCGTGTGGGTAGCGAGTTCTTTGGCAAGGGTTTGTTGAAGTGCAGAAAACCAGCCAAGCTTGTATACAAATTTATCTGAGTCAAGCGCCTGACCATTCGGGCAGTACACGCACATCACACGAATACCTTGCACGGTTGCGGTGATGACGCGACGTTGATCGTCGACGTAATCGTCCAGTCCTAAACGGACATCACTGATCGCGTCACGCGACAAAATCGCGACACCGTTATACGTTTTTTGCCCAGAGACGACGGCGTGATAGCCGGCGGCTTTAATTTCAGCGTGTGGAAATTTTTCATCTTCTAGTTTGAGCTCTTGTAAGCACAGCACATCAGGCTGCGCGCTGCTGAGCCAGTCGAGCAAATGCGCTAAACGCACCTTGAGTGAATTGACATTCCAGGTGGCGATTTTCATGCGGTCGTCGTTTGTATGCCGTGATGACGCAACAACGCATCGACCTGTGGTGCGCGTCCACGAAAAGCGCGAAACGACTCTGCTGCTGGTCGACTACCACCAACGGCCAGCACTTCATCGCGAAACCTTGCGCCAGTTTGTGGATCAAGGACTCCAGCCTGATCGCGACATTCTTCAAAAGCAGCAAACGCATCCGCAGACAACACTTCTGCCCATTTGTAGCTGTAGTAGCCTGCGGCATAACCTCCAGCAAAAATGTGCGAGAAATTATTTGGAAAGCGATTCCACGGCGGTGGTGTCATCACTGCAACGCGTGCACGCACGGCATCGAGGACCGCTTGGGCGCTAGGGATCTGTTCGGCGTTGGCATGACGATGGAGCTCCATGTCGAACATTGAAAATTCAATTTGCCGCAACATGGCTAAACCGGATTGGAAATTTTTTGCTGCGCACATACGATCAAACAGCACGCGCGGCAACGCAGCTCCCGTATCGACGTGACCGGTCATGTGCTTGAGAACTTCCCATTCCCAGCAAAAATTTTCCATAAACTGACTAGGTAATTCGACGGCATCCCATTCCACGCCGTTGATCCCAGCCACACCAAGCTCTTCAACGCGTGTGAGTAAATGATGCAAGCCGTGACCAAACTCATGAAATAGCGTGATCACATCATCATGCGTAAACAGGGCGGGTTTACCGCCGACGGGGCCAGAGAAATTGCAATTCAAATACGCCACGGGTGTTTGGATACCCTGCGCGGTACGACGACGTGTGATGGCATCATCCATCCAAGCGCCCCCGCGTTTTGTGTCGCGTGCATACAAATCAAGATAAAACTGTCCGATGCGTTGACCGCGCGTGTCGCGTATCTCAAAAAAACGCACATCAGCATGCCACACGGGCGCTTGGCTGCGATCGGTGATTTCATGAATATGAATACCAAACAGCGTTTCAACGAGCTTGAACATGCCTGGTACGACACGCGTTTCAGGAAAATATTGCTTCACTTCGTGATCTGAAAACGCATAGCGTTGCTCGCGTAATTTTTCCGAAGCAAAGGTGACGTCCCACGCTTCGAGCGTGTCTAAGCCTAAGTTTGTTTGCGCAAAGTCGCGCAACTCAGCCAAGTCTTTTTCTGCATGCGGCCGTGCGCGTGTTGCAAGGTCGTTTAAGAAGCCTAATACCTCATCGGGTGATTTCGCCATCTTTGAGACTAAAGAGACTTCGGCAAAATTTTTATAACCCAGTAAGTGCGCTTCTTCGACGCGTAAAGATAGGATGCGAGTAATGAGTGGCGTGTTATCCCAGTCAGGTTGACCAAATTCTGATGCACGGGTGGCGTTGGCACGATACAAGGCGGCGCGTAATTCGCGGTCTTCTGCGTACTGCATCACTGGAAAATACGACGGCATGTGCAAGGTAAATTTCCAACCCGGTTGTTCAGCCGCGCTGGCGGCTTCACGGGCTGCGGTGCGTGCATCCTCGGGTAATCCAGCCAAGCGTTGTTCATCTGCAATGACGATCGACCAATCATTCGTTGCATCGAGTACGTTCTCAGAAAACTTGGCCGACAGTGCCGCAA
>CAWUMP010000206.1:0-4526 GCA_963923385.1 uncultured bacterium
CAAAACCATCTTCAGCCAAAATCACGGTGGCTTGCGCTTGTAATAAAAAAATTTCAGCGCTACGTCGGATGGTGTTCGAGTCATCGATCACCAGCACCTTAACGCCGGCAAGCGTTTCGTTTTGCGAAGCCTCTGAGTCCATACCACCCTCTTTTGTGAGAGGGCAGTGTCACTGCGTGCGCAGGGGAGCGCAATAAGCAATGGGTTAAAAGCTGTCAGGTTTCAATGAGAAAATACACAGCTTTCGCGCGTTAAGTTCGCGCGTACACACAAACGAAAGATCAGATTTCGATCATCTCGAAATCATCTTTGCGCGCGCCGCATTCTGGGCAGGTCCAGTTGATGGGCACATCTTCCCAACGCGTACCCGGGGCAATCCCTTCATCAGGTAAGCCAGCGGCTTCATCGTAAATCCAGCCGCAAATCAGGCACATCCAAGTACGGAACGCTGCAGTTTCAGACATAAGCAAGAGATGAGTGAGTTAAAATGCCTTTGCATCTTAACCCATTCATCCGCGATTCGTCCGCTGTTTGCGTCGCGGGCAAGGTTCCCCCGCCATGTCTGCGCTACCACCCACTGTGCTTACCTTTGCGGGCTCTGATCCCACCAGCGGAGCAGGGCTGCAAGCCGATGTGCTCACGCTCGCTAGCATGGGCTGCCATCCATTGTCGGTGGTGACTGCGCTCACGGTTCAAGACACGCGTGGGGTTGAAGATGTGATGGCGATTGATAGTGACTGGGTCAATGAACAAGCACGCAAACTGCTTGAAGACATGCCGGTGGCTGCATTCAAACTCGGTATTCTTGGTTCGGTTGAAAATGTCACCGTCATTGCTGAAATTCTGGCCGATTACCCAGAAATTCCGGTGATTCTTGATCCGGTGCTGTCTTCTGGACGTGGTGATCCACTCGCTACTGAAGACATGATCACGGCCTTACGTGAACTCATCATTCCGCAAAGTACGGTGCTCACGCCCAACAGTCTTGAAGTACGACGGCTCACCGAACAAGAAGATGATCGATCAGAACCACCATTAGAAGATTGCGCAGCACGCTTGATTGATTTGGGCTGTGAGTATGTATTGGTCACCGGAACACATGAAAACACCTCCGATGTGATCAACACACTGTACGGCGAAAGCGGCCTATTACGCCGCGACCGATGGAAACGTTTACCGGGTACATATCATGGCTCGGGCTGCACCTTGGCCTCTGCATTGGCAGCGACTTTGGCCAATGGATTGGCGGTCACAGACGCTGTGCGCGAAGCGCAGGAATACACCTGGCAAGCGCTCGCCCATGGATTTCGTCCAGGGATGGGGCAACATTTACCCGACCGATTTTTTTGGGCCCGCGCACTGGGCGATGCAGATGCATCACCACAACGTGGCCAACAGCCAAGCTAATCTCTCTATGGAACATCGCGCGTTACGCGGCCTGTATGCCATTACTCCAGAAACACCAGACACCGCGCACTTATGCGCACAAAGTGCGGCGGTCTTGGCCGGTGGTGCGCGTGTCTTGCAATATCGCAGCAAATTAACCCAGCCGCAATTACGTGAAGAACAAGCCCACGCCTTAGCCGCCTTGTGTAAAAACGCTGGCGCAATTTTTATCGTCAACGACGATGTACCGCTGGCGCTGGCCTGTGATGCCGATGGCGTACATTTAGGTCGTGACGATGGTGATCTTGCTTCTGCACGCCAACGTATTGGCTCACGGCGTCTTCTTGGCGTGTCTTGTTATAACCAACGCGCACTCGCGCAATCCGCCCAAGCAGCGGGGGCGGATTATGTGGCGTTTGGTAGCGTATTTTCTTCCAGCACAAAACCTGCAGCAGTGCGCGCGCCTTTGACGTTGTTTTCACAAGCACGTTCACTCAAGCTACCGCTGGTTGCAATCGGTGGGATCACGCTTGAAACCGCTGGCGAGGTCATCGACGCCGGTGCCGATTGTTTAGCCGTCATTTCTGATGTCTTCGATGCGCCTGATCCCAAAGCGCGGGCGCGGGCCTATTCCTTACTCTTTCAATCTAAACAGCCATGAACTCACGTAACGAAGAATTATTTAAACGCGCGCAATTACGCATCCCCGCCGGCGTGAACTCACCGGTTCGTGCTTTTCGTGCCGTCGGTGGTACGCCCCGTTTTTTTGAACGTGCTTTTGGTGCGTATTTGTGGGATGCCGATGGCAAGCGCTACATCGATTACATCGGTTCTTGGGGACCGATGGTGGTGGGTCATTCGCATCCAGCCGTGGTTGAAGCAGTGCAAGCGGCAGCAGCGCGTGCACTGTCGTTTGGCGCACCAACAGAAGCAGAAATTGAGCTAGCCGAAACTATTTGTCACTTAATACCTTCGATGGAAATGGTGCGCTTAGTGTCCTCTGGCACCGAAGCCACCATGACAGCGATTCGACTCGCGCGTGGATTTACAGGTCGCGCCAAGATTGTGAAGTTTGAAGGCTGCTATCACGGCCATGCTGATAGCTTGCTGGTCAAAGCGGGCTCTGGCGCGCTGACCTTTGGCAATCCAAGTTCAGCGGGCGTGCCGGCCGACATCGCACAACACACCATCGTGCTCGATTACAACAACAGCGCTCAAGTGCGTGAGCTATTTGCAAATCAAGGAGCAAATATTGCCGGCGTGATTGTTGAACCCGTGGCAGGCAATATGAATTTAATTTTGCCGACCGATGGCTTTTTGCAAACCTTGCGCGAAGAATGCACACGCCACGGTGCTTTGCTGATCTTTGATGAAGTCATGACCGGCTTTCGCGTCGCACGCGGTGGCGCACAAGCGCGTTTTCGTATCACCCCAGATCTGACCACACTGGGCAAAGTGATCGGCGGTGGCATGCCCGTTGGCGCCTTTGGTGGTCGCAGGGATGTGATGCAACACATCGCGCCACTTGGTCCGGTGTATCAAGCCGGCACCTTGTCAGGTAACCCCGTTGCGGTCGCCGCAGGACTGGCGACACTCAAGCTGGTGGCGCAAGCCGGTTATACCGAGGCGATCGAGCGCACCACGCAAGCGTTAGTGCGCGGGTTACAAGCCGAAGCTGATCGCGCGGGCATCGCATTTTCGTCACAAAGTATCGGCAGTATGTTTGGGATTTATTTCCACCAACAGATACCTCAAGGATTCGCGCAGATGATGGCGTGCGATAAAGAACGCTTCAACGCTTTTTTCCACGGCATGCTAGCGCAAGGCGTCTACCTCGCGCCGGCCGCCTTCGAAGCCGGTTTTGTTTCAGCTGCGCATGGTGAAGAGGAACTACAAGCCACGTTCCAAGCGGCACGCCATGTTTTTTCAACTCTCGGTGCTTAACCGGGCACGAATCCTTGCAACCCTAGTCCAAGCACCATGCATGCACGCGCGGACATCCTGACCAAAACCTTAACGCCGTTAGATCGACCGGCACTGACTCGACATTTTGTTGCCCTCGACGCAGAAGATCGTCGCTTGCGTTTTGGTATCGCTCTCACCGATCGAGCAATTCTAGATTACGTCGATCACATCGATTTTGAACGCGACACGGTGCTGGGGGTGTTTGATGACGAGCTACAACTCATCGGCGTTGGACATCTCGCACAAGCCATTGGTCAAGGCGAGCTCGGCGTGTCGGTCTTGCCTGGATTTCGCGCGCGAGGGATCGGTAACGCGTTGTTAGGTCGCGCACATATGCATGCGCGAAATCACGGTCTCAAACAGCTGTTTATGCATTGCTTATCCGAAAATAGTGCGATGTTGCACTTGGCGCGTAAGCAAGGCATGCGCATTGTTTCGGCCAGTGGTGAAGCCGATGCGCATTTAGCCCTAGCGCCCAGCGATGTCGCATCACTTGCCACCGAGTTACTGGCCGAACGCGTCGGTTTATTTGATTACGCGCTCAAATCGCACGTCTATGCGCTACGTCGCTTGACCTCGGCTTGGACCGATTCAGAGCAAAAAGATCGTGGCGAGTCCAAGAAAGATAAAAAACCCGCCTGAGTCGGTACATGCAGTAATTAAGACGCTTGAGCCAACCGCTGGATCGCGACCAAAGCGTGCCCGCACCCAAGGAATCGCCACGCCCATAAAAGCGGCCAACATTAAGTTCAGCATCGTGGCGAAGGTCATCACTAACCCCAACTGCAAGCTGGCATATAACCACCAAGCCAAGAGCCCGAGTAATCCGCCCCAGATCAATCCATTGAGCAACGCAACGCTTAACTCTTTGATGATCAACGTGCGCCAATACTGACTTTGTAACTGCCCCAGAGCCAATGCGCGCACGATCATGGTGATGGTTTGATTGCCCGAGTTTCCGCCTATGCCTGCAACGATCGGCATTAACGCAGCGAGCGCAACGAGTTTTTCAATCGATCCCTCAAACGCACCAATCACGCGCGAAGCAATAAAGGCGGTGACTAAATTAATCGCCAACCAAGACCAGCGGTTACGAAAACTATCCCAGACCGGTGCAAAGATATCTTCCTCTTCACGCAAACCGGCTTCTGCTAACGCTTGTTCAGCACTCGATT
>CAWUMP010000207.1:0-4481 GCA_963923385.1 uncultured bacterium
GCCTTAGTTGCCAAACCCGCCTGCGTGTTAGCCGATGAGCCGACCGGCAATTTAGATACCGCAACCGCGGATGCGGTGTTCGAGACCATGGTGGGGTTATCGATCTCGCATCAAACGAGTTTTGTCATCGTCACACACGACATGGCGCTTGCGGCACGAACGCAACGCGTGATTCGTATTGAAGATGGTTTGATTTCGCCGCAGCACGTATCGCTTTAATGGAATCGGCGTTTGCGGGCGCGTTGTTGCCAAGACCACAGCACATGTGCGCGCCAACCTAGTCGCACCAGAACATAACCGCTGATGGCAAGCGCGAGTGCGAGGACCGGTAGGCCAATCAATAACGGTGGACCTAAGCTGAGTATCCAGTCGCTAAAAGCGATCATGGCGTCGGCCGGGTGCATCCAGTCGATATGAAACGGTCGTGGCGCAACGCCGCGCGAGGCATCGTGGATCAGCCATGCGCCGATTTCATAGGCCGCAAGATAGAGCGGCACGATGGTCAGCGGGTTGGAATACAGCGTGGTAGCGAGTGCAACCGGCAAATTTTTTTTTAAAGGCACGGCCAGCAATACCGCTCCAGGCATTTGAAATGGCCCAGGAATCAGACCCGTTAACAAACCAATTGCGACACCGCCCGCGACCGAACGACGGTTGAGATGCCACAAATTTGGGTGTTGTAAAAAGTGCGCGTAACGCGCCAACCACCGATGTTGTAAGACGCGCGATGGACTTGGTACGTGTAGACGTAAAAACTTGCGTGGCATTGGGTTGGGTGTCTTCTAAATGCAGCGCGGTTCGTTGATCGTGCATGTTGATTGCGCGGTTTTGTACATCATGCCATTGAATCTTGCGCTGCTGGGCTTTGCGCTCGGTGTGGGCTGGCTGCAATGTCAGGCGCAGTTACCGACAGCCATGTTACTGGGCAGTCTTGCCGTACTCTGCAGCTTGCTGATGCTGATGTTTTATCGTCATCAACGCCAGATTTTAGCGCTCGGTGTGGTGTGCGCCTTCTGCGCGGTGTTGGGGGCGAGCTATGCCACATGGCGGGCACAGGCGCGATTGGCAGATCGATTGTCGATTCAGCTTGAGGGTGTTGATCTAGTACTGACAGGCGTGGTGTGTGCGTTGCCGGTACGCATCGAGCGCGGCGTGCGATTTGAATTTGAAGTCGAATCAATGCGCGATTTACGTGTGCCAACCCCACAAGATGATTCGCGGGCCCCAACCACGCTGAGTCACGCAGTTGGGGTGCCGCAACGTGTGCGATTAACGTGGTATCAACCCGCCGCAGGGTCCTTGGATGCGACCCCCGATTTGCTTACGGATCGTACCGACGGCATCTCTCTGCCGCGTGTGGGTGAGCGTTGGCAATTGCCAGTGCGCTTGCGTCGCGTGCACAGTCAGCGTAACCCAGGTGGCATGGATTACACCGCGTGGTTATTTGCGCAAGGTATCGGTGCCACTGGTGTGGTGCGCTCGCCGCAGCTAGCGCAACGATTGGGCGTACGATGGACTTGGCGCGACGGTATCGAGCGTTTGCGTGCGTCGATTCGCGATCGATTTACCGCGGTGTTAGGACAAACGCCTGCAGCAGCGGTGCTGATTGCCTTAGTAATTGGTGAGCAGCGCGCGATTGATCCCAACCAATGGTGGATTTTTAATCGCACGGGTGTCACGCACCTCATGAGTATTTCTGGGTTGCACGTGACCATGGTCGCTGCGTTGTGTGCTTGGTTCGTCACGTGGTGTTGGCGATGCTGGCCACGCTTGACGCTTGGTTTACCTGCACGCAAGGCGGGTGCACTGGCTGCATTCATGGGCGCATGGTGTTACACCTTGCTTGCTGGCTTTGGTGTGCCAGCGCAGCGCACATTTTTTATGTTGGCGAGTGTCGCGATTGCGATGTGGTTGTCTGCGGTGCCCGCTGCACCACGCGTGCTGTTATTAGCGATGGCCGTGGTGTTGTTAATTGATCCTTGGGCGGTATTGGCGCCAGGTTTTTGGTTGTCTTTTACTGCGGTTGCATTAATTTTTTATGTCACCCAAGGATGGTTTGTGCACACCGCACCCAACGCACATTGGATAAAGCGTCTGCAGCACAGCGCATTGCAATGGGCGCAGACACAGTGGGCGATCACACTGGGACTGGCACCCGCTTCATTATTGTTGTTTAGTCAGATTTCTCTTGTCGCGCCGTTCGCAAACGCGATCGCGATTCCTTGGGTGAGCGTGGTGGTGACGCCGTTGGCCTTGTTGGCTGCCATCGTTCCTGTCGACGCGTTGTTGCAGTTGACTGCATGGTTGATGCAGTGGCTGATCGAATTTCTTACATGGTGTGCGTGGTGGCCGTGGGCGATGTGGCAACACGCAGCACCTGCAGGGTGGGCCGTATGTAGTGCTGCATTGGGTGTGGTGCTGTTGCTTGCGCCACGCGGTGTTCCTGGCCGTTGGGCGGGTGTGCTGCTATTGGTGCCGCTGTTGTGGCACACACCAGCGCGTCCGCCAGCGGGCGTGGCTTGGGTGCGTGTGCTCGATGTTGGTCAAGGCTTGGCGGTGTTGGTGCAAACGGCACATCATGCGCTGCTCTACGATGCTGGTCCGCAAATCGGTAACGAGTCAGATAGCGGTGAGCGAGTGATCGTCCCACATTTGCAAGCGTTGGGTGAGACGCGGCTCGATACCTTGCTGTTATCGCACGATGATCTGGACCATAGTGGTGGTGCGATTGCTGTGCTCGAGCAACTCCACGTCGACACGGTGGTATCGAGCTTGACGCCCGATCATCCGGTGTTGGCTTTTGCACCGCAGTCTTTGGCGTGTGAGCGAGGCATGCGTTGGCAGTGGGATGGTGTGGTGTTTGAGGTGTTGCATCCGACGGCGCAAGCCTCCGAGGACCGTGTGAGACGGCAAAATAATCGTTCGTGCGTGTTGCGTATTGATGCTTCGGGCGCGCGCATGTTATTGACTGGTGACATCGAAGCGCAAGCCGAGGCGTCTTTGGTTGCGGACTATGGACCAACGTTACATGCCCAAGTGTTACTCGCGCCGCACCATGGGAGTCGTACCTCTTCAACGCCGACGTTTTTAACCGCGGTCAAGCCGCAATGGGTGTTGGTGTCAGCGGGTTATCGCAATCGATTTGGTCACCCGCGCGCTGAAATTGTGGCGCGCTATCGTGATCACGGTGCCAAGGTGTTACGCACAGACCATGATGGCGCGATTGATGTGCAGCTCGGCGCCCAAGGGGTGACCCTCGCTACGCAGCGACAATTACATGCGCGTTATTGGCATCCTGCCAACGAGTAAACACCACCAACGCTGTTTACGCGCGCTCTGTTAGCATTTGCGGGTTCGTTTATTGGAGCGCCCCTTTATGCAAGCTCAATCGCGTCGTGTGCAATGTCTTTCGCCTGGAGGACTACATCACATGGCTTATCTTGAGTGGGGTGATCCACGCAATCCTGAGGTGGTGATTTGTGTGCATGGACTCACGCGTGCTGGGCGCGACTTTGATCAGTTAGCGCAAACACTGGCGTCACGCTTTCGGGTGATTTGTCCGGATGTGGTTGGACGCGGTGCGTCTGATTGGCTGGTCGATCCAACGCATTATCACGTGCCGCAATATGTATCGGATATGGTGACTTTGTTAGCGCGTTTAGATGTGCCGCAAGTGCGCTGGGTAGGGACCTCGATGGGTGCGTTGATTGGTATGGCACTCGCGGCGATGCCAAATAGCCCGATCTCGCGCATGCTGATCAATGATGCCGGTCCGGTGATTACGCTGCGGGCTTTACAGCGCATTGGGCAATACTTGGGTAAAGCGCCCTTGTTTGAAACGTTTGAGCAAGCGCTCGACTATGTGCGTACTGTCAGCGCACCGTTTGGCCCACATTCGGATGCGCAATGGCGATTTCTCACTGAGGTGGTGGTACGACAAAACGACGACGGCGGATGGCGCATGCATTACGATCCGCGGATCGCCGATGCGTATGCGCGTGCGTTGCCAGCGCAAGATCTAGTGCTGTGGTCAGTGTGGGACGCGATCCGCTGTCCGGTACGCGTGTTACGTGGCGCCGCGTCGGATTTATTGCTTGCTGAGACGTGCGTGCAAATGCAACAGCGCGGCCCTCGGACTGAGGTGATCGAGTTTGCCGGCGTAGGACATGCCCCCACGTTTTTGCATGCCGATCAAATTGAAGCAGTCGTCACTTTTTTGTAATCGATCCACAACACGTTAGCGAAATATCCTCATGGGTGCAATTTATTTGGTACGACACGGACAAGCCGCGTTTGGTACAGACGATTACGATCGGCTCACGCCGCTCGGACACCAACAGGCGCAGTGGTTGGGTGAATATTTTGCAGAACACCAGATGCGATTTGATGCGGTCTACATGGGTAATTTGCGACGTCACCGAGAAACCTGGCAAGGGATTGCGCAGGCTGCACAGTGGACCCACACGCCGCAGGTGCGTCCA
>CAWUMP010000208.1:0-4465 GCA_963923385.1 uncultured bacterium
GTGATAAAACTGTTTGGCGGGACTGACTGAAAATGACGGTGATTTCTCGTTGTGAAACGGACACAAGCCTTGAAAATTTGCGCCCGCTTTTTTTAGTTTGACGTAGCGCGACACCACATCGACGATGTCGACGCGATTGAGTAAATCCTGTTTAAAGTGATCGGGAATCATGGCGCGCAACTGCGGCGCATTGGCGGACCGCGTTAACCGACCAAACGCGCTTTAACCAAGCCCGAGACCTTGCCCATATCGGCACGTCCGGCGAGCCGTGGTTTTGCAATCGCCATCACCTTGCCCATGTCAGCGGCAGCGCTTGCGCCGCATTCTTGAATCGCGGCATCAATAATCGCCAGCACTTCTGACTCGGCAAGCTGCGCGGGTAAGTAGTGCGTTAACAACGCAATTTCAGCTTGCTCTGCAGCCGCCAATTCAGGACGACCGCCTTTTTCAAACTGCGTGATCGATTCACGCCGCTGCTTGATCATCTTTTCAAGAATCGCCAATACATCAGCGTCGGTGAGCACAATGCGTTCATCGACTTCGCGCTGCTTCATCGCTGCGAGTAATAAACGAATCACGGACAACCGCGCGGTCTCTTTGGCGCGCATCGCCGTTTTCATGTCTTCGGTGATTTGGTCTTTGAGTGACATGGGCGCTCCAGAAAAAACAAAAGCCGCGATGGGGAGGGTTGCTCCCGCAGCGCGGCCCGGACGTCGAACGAGTGTGCGACTAGTACAGCTTTTTGGGCAGCATCTGACCACGCAGACGCTTGTGATGACGCTTCACCGCAGCGGCGAGCTTACGCTTGCGCTCAGCCGTTGGTTTTTCGTAAAACTCACGTGCACGCAACTCGGTCAGCAGACCGGTTTTTTCAACGGTGCGCTTGAAACGACGCATGGCCACTTCAAACGGTTCATTTTCCTTGACGCGAACTGTCGGCATAAATCCTCTAAAACAACGGGGTGCAGCACGAAGGCGCTGCGCTGGGGTTAACTGCGCTCATCTGAAGCGCGCACGCAGCGCGCCGGACGAACGACGAAAAGCCGTGGATTATAAGACATTCCGCGATCACACACCAGCATCACCTAAAACCAAGTAAAATCAGTGACATGCTGATCTTAGGCATCGAATCTTCCTGTGACGAAACCGGGCTCGCCCTGTATGACACCGCGCGCGGGCTCGCGCCAGGCCGTGCGGCGCCCGAGGGCTTGCTCGCGCAAGCGCTGCACTCTCAGGTGGCCATGCACCGCGATTACGGTGGCGTGGTCCCCGAGCTTGCGTCCCGCGACCACATTTGTCGGGTCGTGCCCTTGGCGCGCTCGGTGCTACAAACGGCGGGGTGCGCAATCGATGCCGTGGATCTGGTGGCGTACACCGAAGGGCCCGGCCTAGCCGGCGCCTTGCTCGTGGGTGCGGCGGTTGCGCGCAGTCTGGCCTTTGCGCTCGAAGTGCCCGCACTTGGGATTCATCATCTCGAAGGACATTTGTTGTCGCCCCTGTTGTCTGCGCGCGCGCCGGGCTTTCCGTTTGTCGCGTTACTGGTCTCAGGCGGACACACGCAACTCTTACGCGTGAATGGCGTCGGAGACTATACGTTGCTCGGTGAAACGCAAGACGATGCCGCCGGCGAAGCGTTCGATAAAACAGCCAAACTACTTGGCTTGGATTATCCGGGCGGGCCCGCAGTATCTGCCTTGGCAATGCAAGGTGATCCAACGCGCTTTAAATTGCCGCGACCGATGTTACACAGCGGCGATCTTGAGTTTAGTTTTTCTGGCTTAAAAACCGCTGTGCTGATGTTGGTCAAGCGCGCGCTCGATCGCCAATCTGACTCAGCACAAACAGCGCAAATACGCGCCGATATTGCCGCCGCGTTTGTCGCCGCGATTGTTGAAGTGTTATGCGCAAAATCAATCGCTGCGCTACGTCAATGTGGCTACACGCAGCTGGTGGTGGCTGGCGGCGTGGGCGCTAATGTGCAGCTTCGCCAAACGCTCGACGCAGCGGCAACGCGCGAAGGCTTTGCGGTGTTTTATCCCGAGCCCGCGTTATGCACCGACAACGGCGCGATGATTGCGTTTGCAGCAGCTTTACGCATCAACGCACGCGGTGTGCCTCAAGCCAACAACGTGTTTAGCGTACGCCCGCGCTGGGATCTCACGCAGCTGGGTTGATCCGCTACGCGTGGGTGGTGCTTTGCTCGCGCGCGCGGCGTGCGGCATACGTTTGCATGTGAGTGTAAGCCGTCTCCAACATCGGCGCTGCCTGTTGATGTTGTTGTGCCAAGGCAAGTAACGCACCCAAAATATGATCGGCTTCGGTCGCGCCACCGCTTTCGGTATCACGCAACATCGACGCAGCAAACGTAGAGCCTTTTAAGGTCAGTTGCGCGCGATAGTTCTCCATCACTTTTTCTGCAGGCGCATGGCCTTCGGCACGCGCTACCGCGGCGCATTCATGCAATAGCGCAAGCATCAAACGTTCGCCGGCACGGGTCTGCATGATGTCACCAACATGCGAACGCATTAAGCAAGTCATACCAGCCAATGAAGCTAAAAACACCCATTTATCCCACATCGCTTGCACGATGTCGGCTGAATGTACGAGGTCGAGTTGCGCGCCTTGGGTGACGCTTGCAAACGCAGCGCAGATTTTTTCTTGGGCGGCTTCACGCGCACCAAAAGCCAATCGATGGACGTTGTTTAGGTGACGAATTTCTCCGTCAGCAGATAATGTTGCTGCGATGTAAGCCACGCCGCCCAGCACACGCGCTGCGCCAAACTGCGCATCTAATGTTTGCAGATGCGCCATGCCATTCAATAACGGTAATACGACACTCGTTGCACTCATGGCCGGCGTAATGGCCTTGATCGCGCTATCGAGATCGTAGGCTTTTGCGGTCAAGATCACGAGGTCATATCCCGTGGTGAGTGTGTCTTGGGTGACTACGTTGACGGCTAAGGTGGCATCACCCAGCGTGCTTGAAATTCGTAATCCATCTTTCGCGATACGTGCAGCGCGCGCAGGACGCACAAGAAATGTTACATCCACCCCCGCTTGCACTAGACGCGCGCCGAAATAACCACCAACTCCACCTGCACCTAAGATCAAAATTTTCACGACGATTTTCCTTCTTGTGATTGGTCTGGCGACACCACGCTGTGCGATGATTTTTTTTGTCCGATACGCGGTTCAGTGCCCGCCCACAAACGACGAATATTTTCGCGATGCCGCAAGAGCAAGAATAGCGTCACAGGGATGATGGCTAACGTGACGGGTCGCCCACCAAAGAGCATCGCTGCATACAACGGCGCACTCGTCGCGGCCACCAGCGCAGCGAGCGATGAAATCCGAAAAAATACCGCCATGATGAGCCATGTCGATAACACCCCAGCACCTAACCATGGATTGAGTGCGAGATAAATACCTGCAGCCGTTGCCACACCTTTACCGCCTTGAAAGCGATGAAAGATCGGATACAAGTGACCAATAAACGCCGCCAACGCAGCCATCGGTACCGTCCATCCGGTGTACTCTGGATCAGGCCATAACCATCGTGCCAGCAATACCGCAACAACGCCCTTGCCTGCATCGCCAAGTAACGTAAAGGCGGCCGCGGCGCGATGGCCCGTACGTAGCACATTGGTTGCCCCCGGATTACCCGATCCATACGAATGCGGGTCGGGTAACGCAAACAGGCGACTCATCACGACGGCAAATGACACCGAGCCGATGCCATAGGATCCAAGCACAATCAGTGCAATACGCAAGCTGTCATTCATTGATGATCACAGGGGGTATTTTGATTACATTCTACCGTTGTATGCGCTCGACGTTGTTGAGCGCCTATAATCGCGCCCATGGACCATATCTTCATCCGCGGATTGCGCATCGAAACACTGATCGGCTTTCATAAGCGCGAACGCATCGTGCCGCAAACTGTCAGCATGGATTTAGAAATCGGCATCAGTAACGATGCGGTCTTTCGCAGCGATCTGGTCGCCGATTGCATTGACTATGACATCGTCACGCAGCGTATCCGCGCCTTAATGCAAGAAACGCAATTTAATCTAGTTGAAACATTGGCCCAGCGGGTCGCCGATATTTTGTTAGATGAATTCGGCGCAAGTTACGCAAAAATTTCGATTGCCAAACTCGGTATCCTGAAAAATACTGATCGCGTTGGCGTACAGATCGAACGCCATCGTAACGACCGCGTTGTCGGTACGCGCTAAGTACCTAAGCACCTGAGTACCTGAGTACCTACCTGAATACCTAAGTGACTGAGTAACTGAGTAACTAAGTTACTTAGTTACTCAGCCGCCAAGCATTGGATGCTGCGGCACGATCGATTATGTCTCGAGCGCCACATCGACAAGCGTTGGCTGCAACACGCGCACTAGTGCGTTCGGATCGAGTGCCACCAAAAAACCGCGCCGACCGCCATTGATCCATAGGCGCGGCA
>CAWUMP010000209.1:0-4431 GCA_963923385.1 uncultured bacterium
CCGTCAGGTGTCGGTTATCAGGACGCAAACGATACAGCTCGCCGTGACAAAACATGCACGCTACAAACAATCCAACCAAATACACCGCGAGCTGCAAATACAATTCAAACTGATAACGCGTGTCGACGACCAACCACAACATGGCACCGAGCGCGAGCACGACAATGGCCCAAGCCCATTGCGGACGATATAAGCCCTGCCCCTCGAAGCACAAAATAAACGTCAGCAAGTACAAAGTCAGCGGCGCTAGCCATAACAATGGAATCGCCGCGACGTTTTGCGTTAAGTGATTGGTGATAGCCAGTAACAACACAGATCCGGTTGCCGATAACGTGAGCCAGACCGCGATCCGCCCCCAACCTGGTACCGCCGTTGTTGCCGTTGACTGCGATACGTCGGCGTGGGTGGTGAGTGGCGACATCTCAACACGCGCCGATAACCAGGCTAATGCGGCGCAAAGCGCAGCAAAGCCAGCAAACATCCATGACCAAATCGCGACCTGTTGGCCGTTCGTAAAGTTAGGTTCAACCAATAACGGATAACCAATCAGCGCCAATAGCGAGGCAAAATTTGAAACGGCAAACAATCGATATGGGTTGGCACCCGGTCGTACCCGAGCAAACCAAGCCTGGACCAGCGGGCTGGTGGATGAGATCAATAAATACGGTAGACCCACAGTGGCGGTGAGCAACAACAAAATTCGCGAAATTGGTTCCGAGTCACCTTGTGGTTTCCAGCTCGCATCTGGCGCAATCGGTAGTACCAATAAAGCGGCAATTAACAGCACCGTATGAAGCAGTGCTTGTTGTCGCGGTTTGAGGCGTGCCGTCGTGCCGTGGGCATAGGCGTACCCAGCTAACAACACGCATTGAAAAAACAGCATGCAGGTTGTCCATACCGCCGCCGTTCCACCAAACCAAGGCAGAATTAAGCGCGCGATTAATGGCTGCACTAAAAATAAAAGAAACGAAGAAAGAAAGATAGTCGTAGCGTAGAACATGGCTTTCGCACCTCGCGGCGCGTCGGTTCGTTAAAAAACGCGGGGGGCGCGGACGTTCAGATACGGTTGGCGAGCGTTGCAGCCAACCCAATGTAAGTCGATGGGGTGAGGGCGAGTAAGCGCTTTTTTGCACTGGCCGGAATAGGTAGTTGATTCACAAAGGTACGTAAACGGCGTGCATCTACGCCTTTACCACGCGTAAGGTCTTTGAGTTTCTCGTACGCCTCGGGCACACCATGTCGACGCATCACTTGCTGAATGGGCTCGGCCAATACTTCCCAATTGGCCGCTAAGTCGGCAGACAAACGCGCCGCATTGACCTCCAGTTTGCCCAACCCGCGCAAGCAAGCGTTGTAAGCCAACAAGCTATGACCAAACGCATTGCCGATGTTGCGCAGCGCAGTCGAGTCCGATAAATCACGTTGCCAACGCGACACGGGCAACTTATCGGCAAGATGGCGCAACAATGCGTTAGCAATCCCGATATTGCCCTCGGAGTTTTCAAAGTCGATCGGGTTCACTTTGTGCGGCATGGTCGATGAACCCACTTCACCAGCTTTTAATTTCTGGCGGAAATATCCCACCGAGATATATCCCCACACATCACGATTCAAATCGAGCAAGATGGTGTTGGCACGCGCCAACGCATCAAAAAGTTCGGCAAACGCATCATGCGGTTCGATTTGCGTGGTGTAGGGATTAAATTCCAACCCCAGTTGGCGTACAAAACGTTTACTCAGCGCTTCCCAATTGACTTCCGGATACGCCACCACATGGGCGTTGTAGTTACCAACCGCGCCATTGATCTTGCCAAGTAACTCAACCGATGCGATGCGTGCGCGCGCACGCACCAAACGCGCCACCACATTGGCCAGCTCTTTACCCAGCGTGGTGGGACTGGCGGGTTGACCGTGTGTGCGAGAAAGCATCGGCTGATCGGCATACTTTTTAGCTAAAGCGCGCAATGCTTGAATGAGTGCATCCAACCCGGGCAGCATGACTGCGCGCCGCGCATCAGACACCATCAACGCGTACGACAAATTATTGATGTCCTCGGATGTGCACGCAAAATGAATAAACTCCAGCGAGCGGCGCACTTGTGCGTGATGGCCCAACTTTTCTTTTAACCAATATTCGATGGCCTTTACATCGTGGTTAGTGCGCGCTTCGATCTGCTTGATCTGAGCGGCATCCTCATCCGAAAAATTAACCAATAATTGATCGATCGCCTGTCGTGTGGCCGCACTAAAGGGCTTGAGCTCCACCACGCCGCGCTCTGCGGCCAAGGCCTTTAACCACGCCAGCTCGATCGCCACGCGATAGCGAATCAGTGCCGCTTCACTAAAGTAAGCGCGCAATGGGTCTGCACTGCGCGAATAGCGACCATCCAGCGGAGAAACCGCAGCCAACTGTGCCGCTAGGTGCGTTTGCGGGGCTTGAGGAGCGTGAGAGGCTGGAACCGACATGTTATTCGATCAAAAATGGCTAAGAAGTGTGGATTATAGCGGTCTGCCTTCGTGCCGCGGACCACAGGCAGACTTGGTTTGGTATCATGCCGATCCACTTGAATTTTGATTGCACACTGCATGAAACTCCTTGGTTCGGTTGCTAGCCCCTACACCCGCAAAGTCCGCATCGTTGCGGCTGAAAAACACATCGACTTAAAGTTTATTTTGGTCGAGGTCTCGGCCCCCGACACCGAGGTGCCCAAAAGTAACCCGCTTGGGAAAATTCCAGTGCTCATCCTCGAAGATGGCCACACGCTATTTGATTCGCGCGTCATCGTCGAGTTTTTGGATGGGGTCTCACCGCTTGGTCATCTCATTCCAGAGGACAAGCGTCATCGCATCGCCGTCAAGCGCTGGGAAGCCCTAGCAGATGGCGTGCTTGATGCAGGCATTTTGATTCGCAACGAACAATCGCGCGAACCCGCGCTACAAAGTGCCGCTTGGCTCGCACGCCAAACCGGCAAACTCGAGCGCGGGTTAAGCGAACTTGCACGCGAACTTGGCGATCAAGCTTGGTGTAGCGGTCAGGCCTACAGCCTTGCGGACATTGCGCTGGGTTGTTGTTTGGGTTGGTTGAGTCTGCGCTTTCCACACATCGACTGGCGCACGCAATATCCCAACTTAGCGCGCCATTACGACAAGCTCTCTGAGCGCCCAGCGTTCGCTGAAACTGCGCCACCCAAGTCGTAATTCGCATCGTCGATCAGCCTGCCTGCGCACCGCTGCGTTCGTAGGGGGGCGCGGCTTACATACAAAAGCAGTCGCTTTTCATTAAAGCCGTCGCTTTTCATTAAAGCAGTCGCTTTTCCCTAAAGCCATCACTTTCCCGCGCAAACACTCCTAGCGCTGTCGAAGAATCACGTACGTAAAAAATAGACTAAAGTCATCGTACGCATTACGGCGGTTGCACAGCGCCGCATGCCGGAGTGTAATACCTATACACGCCACCCCCACAAAGCAATTCGCACTTTCCAGATGAGTCAAATTCAACCCGCGCCGCGTAGTTTTTATACGCGTCAGGCGATCTTTCTGAGTATTGCGCTGACCGCCGTGCTGCTTGGATTTGCGAGCTATCTTGTGGCAGAAGTGACGCGTCTTTCCAAAGAAGCCGCACATAGCAATGCGATTGCGCTATCCACGCTGGTGGCCAGCAGTAGCGCGGTGGCCTTGCTACAAAATGACATGACGCAGCTCGACGCCACACTGCAAACCGCGATGCAGATGGACACGATTCGCGAGATCCAAATTCATGGCCCGGATGGACAGCTACTGCGGCGTGCTAAACGTGACGACGCGACGATCACCATTGATATGTCTGAGGGCAACGCCGCGGTGCCCGATGACATACAGCTCACCATGGGCGGCGACCCCCCATTGGGTACCCTGCACGCGGCTATGTCGACGCATCCGATCGATGAAATTAACCGTCGCATTTGGTTGGATGCATGTCTAGCGCTGTTACTGGGTCTGGTCATTGGCTTGGTGTTACTCGCCTTGCATCTGCGCCCTGCGTCCCACTCACTTGAACATTTGATGCGACAAGCCGAATTAATTGAACAAGCAACACCTGCCGTACCACCGCTGCACAACGGCATACTTGAATTTGATCGACTTGCCGACGTCTTACACAGCACAGGTCTTCGCTTGGCCGCGCAGGCGCAGCGCTTAAACGCGCAAGGCGCGCAATTACACACCGCCAATATGCGTTTACGTGGCATGTTTGATGCGGCCCTCGATGCCATCGTCTCGACCAACGCACAAGGACAGATCACTGCGTTTAATCGACAAGCAGAACGACTGTTTGGCTTACCTGCACGAGATGTCATGGGGCAATCGGTCGAGGATGTGCTGGCGCCGTCTTCATTACAAGCAGCTTTTCATGCCGGGGTAGTCGACAAAATCACTGCGGACAACGAGAGCGGC
>CAWUMP010000210.1:0-4415 GCA_963923385.1 uncultured bacterium
TCGTGAAGGTGGCAAAACCGTCGGCGCAGGCGTCGTCGCAAAGGTCATTGAGTAAGGGTCACCCTCCGGGCGGTGCTTTCGCCCGGCGTAGTACTGCAGGCCAATAGCTCAACTGGCAGAGCGTCGGTCTCCAAAACCGAAGGTTGGGGGTTCGATTCCCTCTTGGCCTGCCAAAGAATGTTTGCTTAACGCAGTTGGAGTGAAGAGAAAATAGATGTTCGATACGATCAAACTCATCGTGGCTGCAGCGCTCGTGGTCGGCGGAATCGCCGGCTATTACGCGTTGGGTGAAGCCGCGTTGATCGTAAAGATCCTCGCGGTGTTTGCGGGCATTGCAGCCGGCGCGGGCTTGGCTTGGCTCACTGCACCTGGCCGTGAGTTGGCTGGCTTTGCACGTGAGTCCGTGCTTGAAGCGCGTAAGGTGGTTTGGCCCTCGCGTAAAGAAACCATGCAAACCACAGCGGCGGTGTTTGCCTTTGTGGTGGTGATGGCGTTGTTCCTGTGGGTGAGTGACAAGACGCTCGAATGGGTGCTGTATGACCTCGTTCTGGGATGGAAAAAATAATGAGTGCAAATACGAACGTCTCCTCAGGCAAGCGCTGGTACGTTGTTCATGCCTACAGTGGCTTTGAGAAATCCGTGCAGCGCGCATTAGAAGAGCGCATTACCCGCGCTGGAATGCAAGATCGCTTTGGCAAAATTCTTGTGCCCGTGGAAGAAGTGGTCGAGATGAAAAGCGGTCAAAAACATATGTCCGAGCGAAAGTTTTTTCCGGGCTATGTGTTGGTTGAAATGGAAATGGATGATGCGACGTGGCACTTGGTGAAGAACACCAACAAGGTCACTGGATTTGTGGGGGGTACGTCAAACCGTCCCTCACCAATTTCTTCACGTGAAGTTGATGCCATCATGCAACAGATGCGTGAGGGCGTTGAAAAGCCCAAGCCAAAAGTATTGTTTGAAGTGGGTGAATTGGTGCGAGTAAAAGAAGGCCCATTCACTGATTTTCAGGGTTCAGTTGAAGATGTGAATTACGAAAAAAGCCGTCTGCGTGTGGCGGTCACGATTTTCGGGCGTGCGACTCCGGTCGAGCTCGAGTTTGGTCAGGTCGAAAAGGCCTGAGTTTTTAACGGGGAGCATCTCCGGCCGCGAGGCTTGGCGATGCGATTGCACCCAATAGGAGAGCCAACATGGCAAAGAAGATCCTCGGCTTTATTAAGCTGCAAGTGCCGGCGGGTAAAGCGAATCCCTCGCCACCCATCGGTCCCGCGCTCGGTCAGCGTGGTTTGAACATCATGGAATTCTGCAAAGCGTTTAATGCGCAGACGCAGAAGGTGGAACCGGGGCTGCCATTGCCTGTGGTCATCACCGCTTTTACCGATAAGAGCTTCACTTTCATCATCAAGACGCCACCTGTCTCGGTGTTGATTCGTAAAGCGATTGGTTTAGATAAAGGCAGCCCGCGTCCGCATACCGATAAGGTCGGCAAGCTCACGCGTAAGCAGGCTGAAGAGATCGCCAAAACTAAGATGCCCGATTTAACAGCGTCTGATTTAGATGCAGCCGTTCGTACGGTCGCCGGTTCGGCGCGTTCGATGGGCGTGATTGTGGAGGGCATGTAACCATGGCTTCGTTAAGCAAACGCCGCAAAGCGCTCGACGGTAAAGTCGATCGCGCACGTACGTATCCCGTGATTGATGCGCTCTCGTTGGTGAAAGAAACCGCGACTGCAAAGTTTGATGAATCAGTGGATGTCGCAGTGAATTTGGGCATTGATGCCAAGAAATCCGACCAAACCGTGCGCGGTTCAGTGGTGTTGCCTGCGGGTACGGGCAAGACCGTACGCGTTGCCGTATTTGCGCAAGGTGATAAGGCCGAAGCTGCAAAGACTGCGGGCGCCGATATCGTCGGCTTTGAAGATTTAGCCGAGCAAGTGAAAGCAGGCAAGATCGATTTTGATGTCGTGATTGCTTCGCCAGATGCCATGCGCGTTGTTGGTCAATTGGGACAGGTGCTTGGTCCCCGTGGCCTGATGCCAAACCCTAAAGTGGGTACCGTGACTGCAGACATCGCCGGCGCGGTGAAAAACGCCAAAGGTGGTCAGGTGCAGTTTCGTGCCGATAAAGCAGGGGTTGTTCAATGCACGATCGGGCGCGCTTCGTTTTCACCGCAACAGTTACGTGACAACTTGGCTGCGTTGGTGGATGCATTGAATCGCGCAAAGCCCGCTAACTCCAAGGGCGTGTATCTGAAAAAAATGTCGGTCTCCAGCACCATGGGCTTAGGCGTCAAAGTTGACGTGGGCTCAGTGGCGGTTGCACCGCAAGCTTAAAGAATACTTGGGCAGCCTTCGCGTGCAGCATGGCGCGATGGCCGTCAAAGACCGTAGGGGCCGAGGGGGCTGTCTGACCTAAGGCTTAATCGAAGTGGTTTTTACCCTACGCAGACGGCGTACCCCATACAGGACAGTCATCATCCTGCAGAAAGGTCGCCGAAGGGGAGGGTGGGCAGTGATGCCACCGTCCTTCGGGTGGATCGCAGCGATACGCGATTCGTTGAGTAATGCTTCACTAGGAGGTACGACCTTTGGGCTTGAGTCTTGAACAAAAGCAGGCGGTCGTTACGGAAATCAGCGCGCAACTGAGCAATGCTCAAGCGGTGATTGTCGCGGAATATCGTGGCCTAGACGTAACGAAAATCACCGATCTGCGTTCGAAGGCGCGTGCATCTGGCGTGTATCTGCGCGTACTAAAAAATACGCTCGCACGTCGTGCTGTTACCGGCACGCCGTTTGAGAAGTTGGCTGACCAGTTGGTGGGTCCGCTGATGTACGGTATTTCGCAAGATCCAGTCGCCGGTGCCAAAGCGCTTGCTGAGTTTGCCAAGGAAAACGACAAGTTCGTGATCAAGGGTGGCGCGATGCCTAACTCTTTGATGTCTGCACAAGACGTCAAGGCGTTAGCCAGCATGCCCAGCCGCGAACAATTGCTTTCCATGCTACTTGGCACCATGCAAGCACCTGTCACGAAGTTGGCTCGCACACTCAATGAGGTGCCGGGACGCTTTGTGCGCACACTTGCTGCCGTTCGCGATCAAAAAGAAAAACAGGCTGCTTAAGCCTGCCGACCGACAAACACATTCAGTTATTAATTTTTGGAGTTTCAAATGGACCGTAATCAAATTCTCGACGCCGTTTCCAATATGACCGTGCTTGAGCTCTCGCAGCTCATCAAAGACATGGAAGAAAAATTTGGCGTGTCCGCTGCTGCGGCCGCTGTTGCCGTGGCTGCGCCTGCTGCTGGCGGCGCTGCTGCTGGTGGTGGTGCTGCTGAGCAAACCGAGTTCAACGTGATCTTGGCTGCTGCTGGCGACAACAAAGTGAACGTCATCAAAGCCGTTCGCGAAATCACTGGTTTGGGCTTGAAAGAAGCCAAAGACTTGGTCGATGGTGCACCAAAGCCTGTCAAAGAAGGCGTGTCAAAGGCCGATGCCGATGCCATCGCCAAGAAACTGACCGAAGCTGGCGCCAAAGTCGAAGTCAAGTAATTCGCAGGTAGTCCGCTGCGGTTCGGGAACTTCCCTGATCGCAGCGGCTCTTGCTAAGGCGTGTTGTTGTTTTTGAATGGTTGTTCTTTCACCCAAGCCGAGTGCACAGCACAGCGGCGTGTGTAGTCCGATGATGGACTGCAACGCTGTTGTGCTTTGTCCTCCACCTTCGGGGGAAAACGGTTCCGGGATGATTCCGGCAGCCGTATCACACTGGGAGCATTCATGAGCTATTCCCTGACTGAACGTAAACGCATCCGTAAAAGTTTTGCAAAGCGGGCTGCGGTTCAACACGTTCCATTTCTTTTGGCCACGCAGCTGGAGTCCTTTACAGCGTTCTTGCAAGCATCGGCGAATCCCGAGCAGCGCAAAAACGAAGGGCTGCAAGCGGCATTTACATCGATTTTTCCGATTACCAGTCATTCGGGTAATGCACGTTTAGAGTTTGTGAGCTACCACCTCGGTGAGCCACCATTTGACGTGAAAGAGTGCCAGCAACGCGGCCTCACCTTTGCTAGCCCACTACGCGCAAAGGTACGACTCACTATCCTAGATAAAGAGGCCGCCAAGCCGACCATCAAGGAAGTAAAAGAGCAAGAAGTGTATATGGGCGAAATTCCGCTCATGACCACGTCCGGTTCGTTTGTCATTAATGGCACGGAGCGTGTGATTGTGAGTCAGTTGCACCGCTCACCCGGCGTATTTTTTGAACACGATCGTGGCAAGACGCACTCATCGGGCAAGCTGTTGTTTTCTGCGCGCGTGATTCCTTACCGTGGTTCGTGGCTTGATTTTGAATTTGATCCAAAAGACTACGTGTACTTCCGCGTCGACCGTCGTCGCAAAATGCCGGTCACGATTTTGCTGAA
>CAWUMP010000211.1:0-4392 GCA_963923385.1 uncultured bacterium
TGCACCCAAGCAATGACCATTAAGCCTGCAGCGAGTAATAAGCCCGGGCCCACACTGGCCATAAACAAACGCGCAATCGATTGTTCAGCAATCACCCCCCAAATCACCGCAGCGATCGACGGGGGAATCAACGGTCCCAAGACCCCAGCACTCACAGCTAACGCGGTGGCAAACGCTTTGTCATAGCCCTTATTCACCATCGCAGGAATCAGAATTGCGCCAATCGCTGCAGTGGTTGCAGGTGCAGAGCCAGAGATCGCCGAAAAAATACACGCAGCCAAAATGGTGACATGCCCCATCCCACCTGGGAGATGACGCACCAACACGTCGGCGACTTTGATTAAGCGTTGCGACAAACCACCAGCCGACATCAACTCGCCAGCCAACATAAAAAAGGGAATCGCTAATAAGCTAAAGGATTGCGTACCCGCAATTAAGGTTTGCGCCAACAAAATCGGTTCGATGTCTGCAGTGAATAACACCGCCGCAGTCACCAACCCCAACGCAATCGCAAACGGCACACCGGCCAATAGCAACGCTGCAAAGCCCAACGAAAGGATCCAAGCGGTTAATGACATTCGGAGGGCATTTCATCGCTGGGAATTTGTGCCAGCCACGCCGCTTCAAGCGCAAACAACGCAATCAACACGCCACACACCACGCCTGAAAAATACAGCCACTCAATCGGATACCCGATGGCTGCCGACGTGCTACCACGGGTGTCCGCCACATAATGCCAAGCGGCATAGGTCAGAAATAGACCCAGTGCGCACGTTGCTAAATGAATGATTCGTTCGGCTTGGCGCCGGACACCGGGTGGCAAGGTTTCAATCAATAGCGACATACGCACATGAAACCCTTCACGGACACCGAGCGCAGCGGTGAGTAAGGTGGTCCACGTAAACAAACCCAAAGACAGCTCTTCGGTCCACGGCAACGTGATGTTGAACACATAACGCAACAACACTTGCGCGCCCAACGTGAGCGTCATCACGATCACCATCACCACCACCGTCCATTGCAGAAGGTTGGTGGCGTAGTGATTGAGTTTGCGCAGGATGCCCACGAGCTGCGTGACGCGGTGTTATTTCACCGCATTCATGACATCGGTCATGACATCTGCGCCAATCGAACCTTTGAATTTTTCGTATACCGGTCGCACCGAAGCACGAAATGCAGGAATGTCGCTCACTTGATTGACCTTCATGCCTTTTTTCGCGAGCGTATCCACCAAGGCTTTGGCATTGGCACCGGCAGCGATACGTTGCGCGCCTAACGCCGTACGACCGGCTTCACGTACCACCTCTTGCAAATCACGTGGCAGCTTGTCCATCGATTTTTTAGAGATGAGTAACGCAATCATCGAATAGGTGTGATTCGTGAGCGATAAATACTTGGTGACTTCGTTGTACTTAGAGGAATCAATCACCGCAATTGGAATCTCAAGGCCATCAATGGTTCCTTGCTGAACTGCAGTAAAGGTCTCACCCCAAGCCATCGGCACAGCGTTACCGCCCAATGAAGAAAACATATCGATGTACACCGGGTTTTGCATCACGCGGTACTTCACCCCTTTGACGTCCTCGGGCTTAGTCACCGGTCGCACATTGTTAATCATGTGACGAAATCCGCCCTCCATATAGCCGAGCGAAATGATGCCCTTGCTTTCAAGTTTTTTGCTCAACAATTGGCCCACTTTTCCGTCGAGCACTTTATGCGCTTGCGCTTCATTGGCAAACAGAAACGGCAGATCATTGACCTGAAAGGCCGGTTCAATTTGCGCAACCACTGCGTTCGTGATCACCGCTGCATCGACGGTGCCGAAACGCAAACCCTCGAGCATGGGTTTTTCATCGCCCAACTGACGATTTGGAAATAGCTGCACTTCGATACGTCCATTCGACTGGCGCTCGACGGCTTGCTTAAAAGTGCGTGCGCCGGTGGCGTAGGGATCTTGTGGGCTATCGGGCGTGACCCAACCAATTTTAAGGACATGCTTGGACTGCGCCAGCGCATGCGGCACAACACCCAGCGTCACCATCAACGCCATCGACATCACAACAATAGATCGACGAAACATCAGCAGCCTCCTAGATTGTTATTTGAATCAAAAGCCGTATAAGCGCGCAGGATTATCTACCAAGACTTGCTGACGCAGGGCTTCGGTTGGTAACCACGTCGGAATCTGATTGACTAAGTCGCCATCATTGGGCATCACTTGCACCGATGGATGCGGCCAATCCGTGCCCCACAACAAGCGTTCGGGATTGGCTTGCACCAGCGCTGCGGCAAACACATCGGTGTCATGCCACGGACACGGTGCGCTTGTCATTCGATACGCCCCCGAGAGCTTGACCCAACATGTTCCTTCGCGCACCAAACGCAACATGCCCTGAAAGCCAGGGGCTTGCACACCGTGCGTCACCGACAGATGGCCCATGTGATCCACCACCAGCGGGGTTGGAAAATCTTTCCATTGCGCATAAAAATCTGGATGCGCAGACAAATCAATCAAGAGTTGAACGTGCCAACCAAGTTTGGCGACCCGTTGGCCAATCGCACGCGCACGATCCAGTGGCGTGCCACCTTTAAACAACACGTTGAAGCGTACACCGCGCACACCGACTCGGTCCAAATGCGCGAGCGTTTCATCGCTGATCGATTCATCGATCACCGCGACGCCCCGCATCCAATCGCTACAGCGCTCTAAGGTGTCAACCAACGACGATAAATCGGTGCCATAAATACTCGGATGCACCAACACACTACGCTCGATACCCAAGAGCTTGCATTGGCGTTTGAAATCTTCGAGCGTGGCTTCAGGGGGTGTGTAACTGCGCACCGCTTGCATTGGATATTTTGCGTACGGACCAAAAATATGATGATGCGTATCACACGCACCGGCAGGCATCCTAAACGTCGGGGTGCGCGGATGTGGATCGAATCCTGGGCAAGCAGGTGCATCTGTACCAGCAGCAGCATGACTCATATCGACTCCTCCTCTTGTTGATCAGCGCGTGGTGGGCATACGTTCATCGGGTGGCGCAATCTCTGTCACCAAATCACGCACTAACCGTTTGTTCGGTAATGGCGCAATGTGCATGGCGCGTGGCTCTAAACGTGCCGTGCAGGCATACACCGTTTTTCCATCGACCTGCAGCATGCATTCTTTGCAGGTATTGGCGCTGGTGCAGGCATAGCGAATTGCGAGCGTGGGGTCTTGATGCGCGCGAATCCAACGCAACGCATCCAACACCGATTGCCCTGATTCGAACGGCACGTCGAAACGTTCGATGCGTGCAGTCTCACCAAAGGTGGCGCGCGAAATACTTAACTGTGCGATCTGTTTTGGTTGGCTCATTGGCTTGACTCGATCTGACCCAGGGATGTAATACGCAGGTTACGTTGCCACGTCGCATCCATCCCAGGAAAATCTTCGCGCTGATGTGCGCCACGACTTTCGGTGCGTTGGAGTGCGGCCCGTGTCACGCAATCGGCCACAGTCAGCATGGTGCGTAAGTCTAGCCAATCGACCAGCGCTGTGTCGTACGGCACACCCGCTGCAGGTTTCGCGTGTTGCATCTGTGTTTGTAATGCGCTGATCTGCGTTAACGCCCGCTGCAATCCGTCGGCGGTACGAAACGGTCCAACGTCCACTTGCATCAGTGCTTGCAATGTTTCGATCCCAGCGGCTGGATTAAACCCACTGACCGCAGCTCCACCTTGCGCCAACGCATTCACTGCCGCCACAAACGCTGTGTCGTTGACGCACTGTTCATGGGTCTTGGCGTACTGTGCGGCACTCTGCCCTGCAACGCGACCAAACACCAACGCTTCGGTGATCGCGTTGCCAGATAAACGATTCGCGCCATTGGCTCCACCCACAGCCTCGCCCGCGACAAACAATCCGGCTACGCGCGTTGCCATGTGCACATCGGCTTGTACGCCGCCCATGTGGTAATGCGCAATCGGTGCCACTTCAATCGCCTGACGCGTGAGATCAATGCCGTTGGCAAGTAAACGATCAATAACGGGCCCACCAGCGGCACGCAATTGCGCTTCACTGATATGTTCAAACGACAACCACGCACCCCCATGGGGTGAGCCACGACCCGCCGCCACTTCTTTGGTGATGGCATAGGTGGCCAAGTCACGCGTCACCACATATTGACCGGCATCACTGGCGCCGTAATGATGGACAAATTCTTCATGCAAACCATTCAGTAAGCGACCGCCTAGCTTGTAGCGAAAGGGGTCCCACATGATGGGGTCCATGCCGATCAAACGTGGCGCTAAATGTCCGATCGGGAAAAATTGCACAAACTCCATGTCAATGAGCGGCGCACCGGCTGCTAAACACAAGGCATAGCCATCACCACCCATGTTGGCTGA
>CAWUMP010000212.1:0-4379 GCA_963923385.1 uncultured bacterium
CAATTCACGCGCGGGCCTCAACAACACGCAACTGCGCCGACACAGCAATACCGGCAGCACGCATCGCCTCTGCCACCGCAGGCTGTGCAGCCTCTGTGAGCGACACCAATGGCAAGCGTAAGGCCCCAGAGATCATGCCCATTTGCTGTAAGGCCCACTTCGCAGGAATCGGATTCGGTTCGATAAACAATTTCTGGTGTAAGCCAAATAAACGTAGATTGATTTCACGCGCGCGTTTTACGTCACCAGCCAACGCCAACGTACACATTTCGTGCATCAACCGTGGTGCCACGTTCGCCGTCACCGAAATCACGCCATGTCCACCCAGCAACATCACGGCTAAACCTGCTGCGTCTTCACCTGAGTAAATCGCAAAGTCGCGCGGCGCACGCTTAATCAGATCGGTGGCGCGTTCAATACTCGCGGTCGCATCCTTGATGCCGATAATGCCTGGCACTTGGGCCAAACGCAGCGTGGTGTCGTTGGCCAGATCAGCGACCGTACGGCCGGGCACGTTGTAGAGAATGAGCGGTAGGTCCACTTTTTCTGCAATCGTCCGAAAATGTTGGTACTGACCTTCCTGCGTCGGACGGTTGTAATACGGGACCACAGAAAGACACGCGGTCGCGCCGGCTAAACGCGCCGATTCAGTCAACTCAATCGCTTCGGCGGTGGAATTTGCTCCCGTACCCGCAATGATTGGAATACGACCTTTGGCGTGTTCAACCGCCACACGAATCATTTGCTTATGCTCGTCAAAATTGACCGTGGGGGATTCACCCGTGGTGCCGACCACCACAATGCCATCGGTCCCTTCGTCAACGTGCCAATCAATTAAACGGCGAAACGCTGGCCAATCAATGGCACCGTCTTCTTGCATGGGGGTCACAATTGCAACCAAGCTTCCGGTAATCATGCGATTTCCCTAAGGGAGCGTACAGCCTGAAATTTTAACCGATTCAATGCCCTGCGCGGAAATACCCGCAGGAAGTGTTGGCATCGGGCCTTGATCATCATGCCAAGCGAGCAAACGCTGCAACATGGCCGGGTGTGGAGAGGAAACACGACCCTGCTCAAAGGCCAGCGCAACGTATGGACTACGGCAAGCCAAGAATAGTTCACCGGGCGCCAGCAGAAAGTCCGGATTGGTTGGTCGTCCGTATCGCGCATTGCCCTGCATAAACGTTTCGTAAATTAACAAACCACCCGGTGCGAGGTTTTGAAATATCCAAGGTAATGCGGGTCGATGCAGGTAATTGGTGACCACGATGCAGTCAAATGTTTGTCCGTCCAGTGGCCACGGTAGGCCTGCTTCCAGGTCCACTCCACAAGGGGTCACATTGGGCACGCCATCCAATGACGCCAAGGCTTGGGTGTCTCGATCACATGCCAACACATTGTACCCGAGGGCAGCCAAGTACTTGGCGTGACGCCCCGAACCACAGGCCAAATCAAGCGCCCGTGCATCGGGGGATGCAGGCGGCAAACAACGCTCCACCCAAGGAGAAATAGTGGCGGTCATCGCGGTAGGCATCCGCACAGTCTAGCAGCGCCATTTCATTCACCCACTCGCGCTCAACAACTTGCGAGCCGCCGCGATAGTAAGTATGCTAACAATCAACTTTCGCCGCCAATGGACGCCCGCGCATGAGCCTGTCAGATCTCATCAAAAAACGTACTGCCCGTTACGCCGATCGCCGTGAAGATTGGGGGACCTTTGGGCTAGAAACTGAACTCGACCCGACCTACGCGCGCGCGCAGCGTCGCTACATTGGCGCCTCAGGTTCACTCGAACACAATGAGCAAAATTCGGTAGAACCTGTTGCGTTCACCATGTCCTTACAAACCATGCCGGTTGGCCACAAGATTCCGGTGCATTGCCACGAAACAGAAGAAACTTTTTTTATTCTTGAAGGCGAATGCGTAGTTAACGTATTCAAAGACGGCGAAACCGTGAGCCTCAAGCTAGGCCAATGGGATCTACTCTCAGTACCCGCGTTTATCTATCACGACATTCATAATGTGGGCAGCATTCCTTGCCCCGTGCAAACGCTCCTGTCTAAACCCAAACCAGATCGTCCTCGTTACCAAGACGAACGCTTGCTCGAAATTCAGGCGCGCACCTTTAGCACCTGAGCAGCGCAAGCACTTAGCTGGTCAAGCGCCCGAACCGGCCGGTGATGAGGCGCTCTAAACCGACCACGCTGACATAGAGCAGGCTCCCCAAGGCAGCGAGTAACACCACGCCAGTGAGCATGAGTGCGCCTTCCATTTGCGATGAAGCAAACATGATGATGTAGCCTAAGCCGCGGCTACCGGTAATAAATTCGCCCACCACCACACCAATGACCGCCATGGTGCTCGCAATTTTTAAACCACTAAACATCATCGGAAGCGAATACGGTAAACGCACATAAAAGAACGTCTGCCATGCACTCGCGCGCACCGACTGACACAAACGCAGCAACCCCGGGTCGGTATTCACTAAGCCCGCGGTTGCGGCCACCACAATCGGAAAAATCGACAGAAAAAATGCGTAGGCTAAGCGCATCTCCATACCAGTACCTAACCAAATCACAAATAACGGGGCTAGCGCAATTTTTGGAATTAATTCAACCAACACCAAGTTAGGCATCAAGGCCTCGCGTACCTTCATACCGAGGCTCAGCACAAAAGCAATCGCAATCCCAATCACGGTTGACAGGAGTAACGCCAACCCAGCATCACTGATGGTGGCCCAACCATGTTCACGCAACAATGCCGTGTGCGTGAGTAACACATCCAGCACCGCCGCTGGTCGAGGCAACATCATCGGTTTGATGTTTAACCAGACCACGCTGCGATCCCAAGCTAATAATAGAAACAGCCCCAAGGCGGTTGGGACAGCGAGTTCGCGCCAGCGTCGTAACATCAACGCTCACCTCGCTGCGCTGCTAACAGACGCTGCTCGGTCCAAGCCACCACGCCGTAGAGTGACAAACCAATCGCGCATAACACCGCAATCGCTGCTAACACACCTGGGGTTTCGGAGCGTGATGCACAGTACAAAATCAAATAGCCCAAGCCGCGATCCGCACTGATAAATTCACCAATCACCACACCAATCACTGCCATCGTCGCTGCAATTTTCAATCCCGCAAACACGTAGGGCAAGGCAAACGGTAAACGCACACGCCACATCACTTGTGCCTCGCTTGCACCAATGGCCTTACACATTCGCAGCACTTCGGTGGGCGTGTCACGCAGGCCAGTCAGTGTTGCAATGACCACCGGAAAAAAACAAATAAAGGTTGCAAATGCAAAACGTGAAGAGAATCCAATTCCAAACCAAAGAATAAATAATGGGGCTAGGGCGATTTTTGGGATGACTTGTAAGGCAATCATGTAAGGCTGGAGCGCGGCACGGAGCAACACTGAATACGCCATCAATACAGCTAACAAAATGCCACTGACGGTTGCAAACACAAAGCCACTTGCAATTTGTAGACCCGAAGGCACGGCGTGTTGCAACAATTCAGCAAAGCGCGGACCAAAAAATTCGAGTATCACGCGTGAGGGCGGCGGCAAAATCACCATGGGCACATGAAACACGCGCACCGCCATCTCCCAACACAGCAGTGCCAACGCCCCCACCAACAAAGGAAGCGCGATCCCGCTCGCGTGCGCTGCGCGATTAGCCATGCTGCGATTCAATCGCGTCGCGAAGTTGTGTACAGAGACGGGTAAATTCCGCCGACTCTTGGACGTGAACATCGCGAGGTCGCGAAAAATCAATCCGTACATCCGCCACAATCCGTGACGGGCGACGTCCCATCACGATCACACGATCCGATAAAAACACCGCTTCGCGAATACTGTGGGTGACAAACAATCCGGTCTTGTGATGTCGCTGCCAAATATCCAACAAAGCCACATTGAGTTCATCACGTGTAATTGCATCGAGCGCACTAAATGGCTCATCCATTAACAACAGATCCGGATCGGTCACTAGCGCACGGCAAATGGCTACGCGCTGCTTCATTCCGCCAGAAAGCTGATGCGGTCGTTTCTCGGCAAAATCAGTCAACCCAACCATCTGTAACAGCGACATCGCACGTGCACGATGCTGCGCCTCATCCAAGCCTTGGATGTGCACCGGAAACATCACGTTATCCAACACACTCTTCCAAGGAAGCAGCGTGGGGTCTTGAAAAATAATGCCGGTTTGTAAACGCGGCCGCTCAACACGTTCACCCGCGATATGAATCGCTCCGGTGGTGGCCGTTTCCAAACCGGCCACCATCATCAACAACGTTGATTTACCGCAACCACTTGGTCCGAGAATCGACACAAACTCTCCGGCTGTCTCTTATACACATCTGACGCTGCCGACGATACTC
>CAWUMP010000213.1:0-4374 GCA_963923385.1 uncultured bacterium
CGAACCATGTGCAAAATTGACGATACGAGTCACGCCAAAAATCAGCGACAGGCCCGCCGCCACCAAAAACAAAGAACTGGCGCTGGCGAGCCCGTTGAGAAACTGAATCAGTGCAGCCGCTGCGGTCATTCTTTACGCAGTGCCTTCACTTCTTCAAATGGCGGCATGAATAAATCACCCGAAGCAAAGCGCCAATCCACCATGGTGCCTTTACCATTTTTCTTGGATAACTTACCAACATAAGCGCCCATCGTCGATTGATTATCAATTGGTCGCCACACAATCGGGCCGATCGGAGTTTCCATTTCTAGACCCTTCATCGCTGCGATCATTTTTTCAGTGTCGACCGTACCTGCTTTGCGGATCATGTTGGCCACGGTGTACATGGTTGAGTATCCAACCACCGATCCCAAGCGTGGATAGTCTTTCCACTTGGCTTGATACGCCGCTAAGAATTTTTTATGCGCTGGTGTGTTGATCTCAGCCCATGGATAACCGGTGACTACCCAACCTTCGGGGGTTTCATCTTTTAATGGGTCGAGATACTCCGGTTCACCTGCCAGCAAGTTAAATACTGGGCGATCTTTAAACAAGCCGCGCGTGTTGCCTTCGCGTACAAATTTCTGCAGATCGGGTCCAAACAGTGAAGAGAAGATGGCATCCGGTTTGGCATCGATCAAGGCTTGCACAACGGCACCGGCATCAATTTTTCCGAGTGCAGGCGCTTGTTCACCGACAAACACCACATCCGGTTGCGCTTTCGCCATCAGCTTTTTAAACGACGCCGTGGCCGATTGTCCGTATTCGTAGTTGGGATAAACAATGGCCCATTTTTGTTTTTTGAGTTTGGCCGCTTCAGGTACCAACATCGCTGTTTGCATATAGGTTGAAGGACGCAAGCGGAAGGTGTAACGATTGCCGTTTTCCCAAACAATTTTGTCTGTCAGAGGTTCGGCTGCAATAAAGACGGTTTTGCGTTGTGCCGCGAGGTTCGAGACGGCCAAACCCACGTTGGAAGGAAACGTTCCCATCAACACGCTGACGTTTTCGCGCGACAGTAACTCCTCTGCGACGCGTACTGCATCGCCAGGGTTGCCGTTGTCATCTCGTGAAACGACTTCGATTTTTCTACCGAGTACACCGCCAGCCTTGTTGATTTCATCGAGCGCGAGTTCCCAGCCTTTTTTGTACGGCTCTAAAAATGCAGGAAAGACTTTGTAGCTGTTGAGTTCGCCAACTTTGATCGCTTGCGCGTAGACGCTTGTTGCGGCTACAGCAAGCACAGCGGTAGCGATGATGCGGTGCATGTGTTTCATGATGACAACCCCCTGTCGAAAAGACCTGTGGAATGGTACTGCAAGTGCTGCAATGTCGGTGTGACTGCGGCTTGATGCTGCGTGAGTCCGCAAATGCGAACATAACCTTGAAGGTGTAAACAAGCGCCTTGAATCAGCCCACGCTCGAATAAATCATTGGCGTACAGCAAACCATGATCGAGTGCGAGATCGATCTCGTGTTGTGGCAACGTCCCCACCGCCACAGTGACCAATTGTTCGCCGAGATCGGAATCGTGCTTTACCTGGTGGGCGGGAAGTCGGTGAATGGCACAATGATCTACATTGACTGCGTTTGCGATCATGGTTGCCGCGGCATCGGCATTTGCCGCGCAGTCTGCAAGAACAGTGACTGCATCAGCAATTCCCAGCGATTGCGAACGTCCTTGCCAACCCGAGGTGGCCACGCCACGAATCGTATCGTGTGCGTGCACACGACACTGCCCGTTTAACCAGGCGTTGTTGGGATCCGCGGCTATGCCAACATCGAGTGCAGCGCCTGGTGCTAAGTGAAGCGCAATATCGCCACCGTCATTCACGTAGGCTTTTTCAATGTGTCGATCTTGTACGAGTGCGTGCAATAAGGTGTCGGCCACCGCACCTGCCACTGCCGCCATCGGCGTAATCAACCGACTGCGATACGGCCAGGTTGCGCTCACCATGCGTTGAGCTGTGTGGCAAACAATCTGCGGATAGGTCTCACCCAACGGGGTGCGCAGTTGCGTCAGTTCACGCACCAAAGTGGGCAATAGATCAGCAAAAAATTCACCGACCTGATGATAGGCGGCACGTACTTCGTGCGCTACACCCCACGCTTGAATCACGCAGTCGATGGGCCCGTGTTGCAAATGTAATCGTCCATCCTCGAGGATGGACATCACGGCGCCGTGTGTTCCAAGCGCTTGGGCGTGTGCCATCGTTCGTGCGTGTGCCATCGTGAATTAATCGGTGGGCCAGGGGTTGGGATTGCGCCAAGCTTCTGCGCGAAACTTCGTGTCTTGAATCACTTGATGGAGTGGCTTCACGTGTTGCATGTGTCCACCTAGCGCAGCGTACGCAGCAATTGGTAAGGTGAATTCAATGGGCAATACCAATGCAGGGGTGGGAACATCACCAAAGGCGTTGTCTGGCATCGCCAACACATCCACCATGACCGTGATCCCACCACCAGGCCAGACATACACCGGTGCGCCACCACAGGTTACGCGCGTGATCGATGCACGCACTGAACGCGTGAGTCGCACCGGATTTTCTGTCACCCCTGCACGCAAACTGCCCCCCGCGCCCCCCATAAATAACACGCTGGTTAGGGCGGGTTCACAATTTTCGGCGATTCGATCGACCACATGCTGCACGGGTGCAGGCATGGGTGCAGGTTGTGGTTTGAGTTGTTCATCAAGCACAAACCATGCGGCATCTTCACCGGTGTTGGAGACCATGAGTAGGCGTAATCCCGGCCATGCAACTGCTGGGTCAATGCGCTCGATGATACTTAACGGATCAGTAATTTCTGTGCCGCCCCAGCCTGCACCTGGTTCGGCTACCCGAAAGTAACGACCTGGTGTTGATTTACGGCCGCGGATACGAATACCCGCCAAAGGCATATCAAGAAAACGCCCGGCTTGGTGTTCGGTTAGTACGCCTGTGATGTGATCATCAACGACAATCACTTCATCGCAATGGCCTAGCCACTGTTGCGCAAAAATGCCAATCGTGGCTGAGCCGCAACCAACCCGCATACGCGCTTCTTGCACGCCATTCACAATGGGTGCGTGTCCGGCTTGAACGCGGACCGTGGCGCCGTTGTCGATGTGCAACTCGACTTCGCCTTTATTGGCCAGTGTGAGCATGGTTTGGCAAGTGAGTGTGCCTTCTTTTTTGCTCCCACCTGTGAGGTGGCGTACGCCACCTAATGACAACATCTGTGAGCCGTATTCTGCGGTTGTGACATGCCCGACTTGTTCGCCATTGACACGCACTGCCGCCTGTTCTGGTCCTAAATATCGATCGGTATCAATCTTCAGTTTTAAACCGCAATAGCTAAAGATCCCCTCGGTGACCACCGTCACTACATCTACGCCATTGGCGGTTGATGAAACGATAAACGGCGCGGGTTTGTAATCGGGATAGGTGGTGCTCGCGCCTAAGCCAGTGACAAAGGTATTGCCAGCGTGAATCGGATTGCCATCCCACGCGCTGCCGGGTTGCAGAAATTTGACCATCGGTTGGTTGTCTTGCTGCGCACGTTGCAGCAAGACCAACGGATCACTGCGCACGAGCTTGCCATTGAGGTTGGCATAGCGATCACACGCGCCCGTTTGTCCTTCACGAATTCGACACAGCACCGGACAGGCATCACAGCGCACGATGCTTGTCTCAGCGTGAGAAGATGGATCGTTAGTTGAACTAGACATCAGCGGTGGTGGTAAGAGTTCAGATAAAAAATAATGCGCGTGTTTTTAACGTGATGATTTGGTGCTGCGCATCGCTTGCTTACGTAATGCAGCGTGCAGTTTATGCGGTAAGACGGGTAGGGAATGCATGCGTACACCGCATGCATCATCAATCGCACCCAAGATGGCAGGCGCCGTTGGGATTAGGCCAGGCTCGCCGACGCCTTTTGCACCATACGGGCCGAGGGGTTCTGGGTCTTCGACCAGCACACATTCAATCGGTGGAATATCCCCAATGGTGGGGATGAGGTAATCGTGCAGATTTTCGGTGCGTCCTGGGATATAACTTTCCATCAGCGCTAACCCTAGTCCTTGCGCAGTACCGCCGTGAATTTGCCCTTCGACTTGGGTCGGGTTGATGGCGCGCCCCACATCATGGGCAGCCACCACACGTAAAACGCGCGTGGTGCCTAGTTCAAGATCAATTTCAACTTCGGCCATTTGCGCGGCAAAGGCGTAACTCGCATAAGGGATCCCTTGACCATCGCTATCGAGAGGTTCGGTCGGCGGATCAAAACGTCCTTCTGCATGCAACACATCGCCATTGGCATCCGCGGGCAATGTCGATAAGGAGAGTCGATGCGTTA
>CAWUMP010000214.1:0-4370 GCA_963923385.1 uncultured bacterium
TGTTTGCACCCTTTAAATTCTTTCTTTCCGCTCCTTTTTCGACGCTCGGCTCATCCCCTATGCTCATTAATTGCGTTGCCTACCAAAACGGTTATCGCATCGGCCAGGTAACGCGTGAGCAAATCAGCGAATACGTGGCGCGACCCGATTGCTTTGTGTGGGTGGCCTTGTGCGACGCCACTGCTGAAGAACTGCTGCAAATGCAGCATGAGTTTGGCTTACATCCCTTGGCCGTAGAGGACGCACAACACGGACACCAACGTCCCAAAATTGAGGAATACGGTGAATCGCTTTTTGCCGTGATTCAAACGCTCGAGCTTGTCCACACCGAACTACACATCGGAGAAGTCGATGTATTTGTCGGTGCAAATTTTGTGTTGTCCGTACGCAATCGTACGCAACGTGGTTTTCAAGATGTACGCGAACGTTGCGAACGCGAGCCCGAATTTTTAAAGCGCGGCGCTGGTTACGTGATGTACGCGTTAATGGATGCGGTGGTCGATCGCTATTTTCCGATTCTCGACAATCTAGAGCAAACCCTAGAGACTATTGAGGCGCGCATTTTTTCGGGTGGCTCAGCACGTGAAAACGTCGAATCGCTGTACAAACTCAAACAACAACTGATGACGCTGCGGCACGCGGCCGCCCCTTTACTTGATGCAGTCGGCAAACTCTACGGTGGGCGCGTCCCGCCGGTGTGTAACGGCATGCAAGATTATTTCCGTGATGTTTATGATCATTTGGTGCGCTTAAATCAATCCATCGAATCGTTACGCGAGATGGTCACTACCGCCATTTCCGTCAATCTTTCGCTGATCACCCTCACTGAGAGTGAGACCACCAAACGATTGGCGGCATACGCCGCACTGGTGGCCGTCCCCACCATGATTGCCGGTATTTACGGCATGAACTTTGAGCACATGCCCGAGTTGAAATGGCTTTGGGGTTATCCACTCGCTGTCGGCGCGATGCTGATTGTCGATGTCTGGTTGTTTTATCGATTTAAAAAATCAGGATGGTTATGAACGAAGAATCCACACTGGCTTATGCCGGACTCAAAGTCATTGACGCGAGCCAAGGGTTAGCGGGTCCGTACTGCGCAACCTTGCTCGCGCAACACGGTGCAGAAGTCATCAAGATCGAACCACCGCAAGGCGATTGGGCCCGCGCGTTGGGAACCCGTTATGGCGATCACAGCGCGCTAGCACTCTCGGCCAATCGCGGTAAGCAAAGCATCGTGCTGGATTTAAAAAATCCTGCCTCAGCAGAAATCATGCAACGGCTCATTGCATCGGCCGATGTGTTTCTTGAAAGCTTTCGTCCCGGCGTTGCCTCCAAATTAGGTTTGGGTTACGAGGCGCTGTCTAAAAATAATCCTGGCTTGGTGTATTTATCGATTAGTGGCTTTGGACAATCAGGGCCCTATGCAGAGCGTCCTGGTACCGATTCGGTGCTACAGGCTTACACCGGGTTGATGGCACTCAATCGCGACAGCACCGGTGCACCCAATCGCGTGGGATTTTTAGTCGTCGATACGCTCACTGGTTTGTATTCGTTTCAAGCCGTAGCCACAGCATTAGCACGTCGTGCCAAAACCAAACGAGGCGAGCATCTCGATGTGAGCTTGGCGCAATCAGCCAGTGCGTTTATTAGCCAGAAAGTGATTGAAGCGGCCCTTGAAGGCGAAAACCCTCGGGTGATTAATTCACCAGCTGGCTCTTACCGTGCAAGCGACGCATGGATCATCATCGGCTTATCCAAAGAATCACATTGGCAGGGTTTGTGTCAGGTGATGGGTCGCACCGATCTACTGAACGAACCGCGCTACGCCACCTTTACCCAGCGCGCAGATTGTTTGGCCGAACTACAAAGCATCGTGGCCAAAGAAATTGCCAAGCGCACTGCAGACGAATGGTTACAGGCGTTGGAGGCGGCCGACGTGTTGTGTAATCGCGTGAACAACATTCGCGATTGGTTTGAAGATCCACACGCACTTGCACGTGGTTGGGTGGATTACGCGCCCATTGATGCAACAGTCAACATTCCTGCAGCGGTGATTCCTGGAGTGACCCCACCAACAGCAGGTACGCAACGCGCCGCTTGGCCCAGCCTAGGGGAACACACTTCGCAAGTACTGGCCAACAACGGGTTTAGTGATACGGATATCGCGGCATTGCTACGCAGTGGTGCGGCAGTACAAGCACCAAGCAAATAACACGCGTTCGAGGTAGAAATAATTCGGCCTAGAAATCAGTCGGCCTCGTCACACAACAAAACCAGAATAAAACGATTTGGAGACCATCATGTTGCTACGTTTCTTTTTATCGCTGATCTGCGTCAGCGCGCTGTTCACACCCACAACGTATGCACAAAGCGATTGGCCGAATAAACCCTTACGGATTGTGGTGGGCTTTCCACCAGGACAAGCCACCGATTTAGTCGCACGGCTACTGGCCGAAAAGCTCTCACCGGCCTTGGGCCAACAAGTCATTGTCGACAACCGTCCTGGTCAAGCAGGTTCGATCGGTGCCGCCGCGATAGCCAAGGCAGCACCCGATGGCTACACACTGCTACTGTCGGCCACCGCACCCTTAGCGACGAATCCGAATTTATATAAAGATCTACCCTACCAACCATTGCGCGATCTGGCTCCCATCACGCGCATAGGTGATTTGCCGTTCGTGCTCGTCGCTCGACCAACACTGGGCGTCAGCACCGTGCGTGAGCTCGTTACGATGGCCAAAGCAAAACCTGCTCAACTCACATTTGCTTCTTCTGGTAATGGTTCCACGTCGCATTTATCGATGGAGATGTTTAAAACCGCCACCGGCACCGATTTCCGTCATGTTCCATACAAAGGGAGTCCACAAGCATTTACGGATGTCATGGGTGGCGCGGTGGATGTGGTGTTTGATACCGCCGTGTATGCGCTGCCACACGTCAAAGCCGGTCGCGTCAAACTCTTGGGCGTGGCCAGTGCACGCCGTTCTATTTTGATGCCCGAAGTTGCCACCATTGCTGAACAAGGCGTGCCCGGCTACGACTCGGGTGCGTGGCTTGCCATGCTCTTTCCTGCGGGCACGCCTGCACCAATCATTGCTCGCATGAATTCGGAACTGCATCGCATCGTACGTTCTGCTGAAGTCAATGAACGCATGTTAGCAATGGGGGCTGAACCGCTACTGAGTACACCCGAAGAACTCGCCGCGCATATGAAAAATGAACTCGCAAAATGGGGCAAAGCGGTACGCGATTCTGGCGCACGGATTGATTAAACGTACGGCGCGCATCCTTTCCTATACGCGCCGAGTACGACCTTCCCAGTAAGCGGCGCGTACTTTGCGTTTAGCGATCTTTCCGTTGGGGTCACGCGGTAACGTGCCTAAGGCCAATTCGCGCGGAATTTTGTAACCCGCTAATCGCGGCCGTAACCAAGCATCTATCGCTGTAAGGGTCAGTGTGGCGTGCGCTTCAGGCTCAACCACCGCAAGAAGTTTTTCGCCCATCTCGGCATCTGGAATGCCAACCACGGCGCAATCGAGCACCCCAGGACAACCGATCAATGCTTGTTCGATTTCGGCTGGATAAATATTGACGCCTCCTGAAATCACCATGTCTGAGAGTCGATCAACAATAAACAGATACCCATCCTCATCGAGATACCCCATGTCACCTAGGGTCACGAGGCCATCACGTTCAATGCGTGCGCGCGCGGCATCGTTACCGACATAAGTGAAGTCGGTGTAGGCGGGTTGGCGCATGTACACCAAGCCTGCAACACCCGTGGGACACGCTTCACCCGATTCACTCACAATACGAATCACCGCCTGACCCGCAGGACGGCCCGCGCTTCCGGGCTTACGTAATGCATCTTCACTGGTCATCAAGGTGAGTAATCCGGTTTCGCTTGCGGCGTAGGTTTCATACACCACCGGACCAAGCCACGCGATCATGGCGCGCTTTACATCCGCCGGACAGGGCGAACCTGTTGACGCAATAAAACGCAAGCTTGATGTGTCGTACTTTGCGCGCACCGCTTCGGGTAGTTTGAGTAAACGCACATACATGGTGGGCACCATGTACACCACATCGATACGATGCGCAGCAATCAAGCGCAACGTTTCTTCTGGATCAAAGCGCGGTTGAATCACCAACAACGCACCCCGACGCAACGCTTGTTGTGTAATCACCGCCGGTGCCGAGTGATACAACGGGGCTGGCACCAACACGCGCGAACCCTCAGTCACGCCAAAACATTGCGTGACCAAAGCGTCCATCACGCGGCCGTAGGCAGCCACTTGGTCTGGCGCGGGCGCTAAACGACGCACCCCCTTGGGTCGACCGGTGGTACCCGAGGTGTAGGCCATGTG